>DASVUU010000662.1:0-1691 GCA_036386935.1 Cytophagaceae bacterium
CTAACAAACACCCAAAACGCACACTGAGGCAGCACGGTTAACAGCACAAGCTGATGCGGCCACCACTGCCACGCGCCGAACAGCATTGCGGTGATGGTGGCTAATTCGGTTATTTGGCCGACGGTTGCTTCACGCCCGCCTGCCACACTCCTCAGATGCAGGCGATCGCGAGTTCGATCGACAGCACAAAATTAAAGATGTTAGTGGCATTGGTAAGGAAGTTGTGCACAGAAGTTAATGAATTCATAAAGTTGATTTTTTAGGACAACTTCAGAATAGCAAGTTAAACAAGAGCTGGGTTAGCAGTTTAGTAATTTCCAGTATTTTATTGCCATTATGGCAACCTTAAGCCAAATAGCTAAGCTAACCTGAAATTATTGAACTACAAAGCAGGCTAAGAACATGAAAAACACTCAGCAACAGCTAGTCATTGACGATCTTAATTACTGCGACACAATTTGTGACGACACGGAAGCGATTGTTGGCGGTGGCGGTGGAAAATTCTGGAAGGCAATTAAAGGTGCAGTTATAGAGAAATTGGAGGCAAAAATAACACTCTTAAATGATTTAAACGAGGGAGATTTCCCTACAGATGAAACAATAATCCAGGCGTTTAAACCGCTACCGTGGGGCATTATTAGACGTTTGTCTTAGCAGCCTGTGATACGCACAATTGGGTAAAAATCATAATTTTTTATAACCCCAGTCGCTAAAAGGCTGGGGTTTCCCTATTCCCGGGCAAATTTGTATTTTCGTGGATGGCTCTGAAAGTTGTTTAGTGTCTCGGCTTTATTCCCTCAAAAAGTTGCAGCTAGAGCTAGAAAAAGTAAAATACAAATCAGCAAAATAATCTGAGAATATATCGAATGACTAGAACCCATCAATTTGCTGGACACGGACTACGCCAACATCCTAGCCCCCAGCAGCCATCCATCGTTCGAGCTACAACTAATAATACCAGTTCTTAAAAGTCATGCAACATCAGCCAGGGCTGATAAAATGTAATCCCATCCAGCTAGAAATGCTATTATTTCTGTTGAAACTTCTTCTAGACAAGCGCGAACTTTTTCTTTAAGATTATCTAAATTTTGATAAACTCCCCAACTCAATTCTTGTTTTATAGAGTGCCACACCCTCTCAATGGGATTCAATTCCGGGCTGTATGGTGGTTTAAAAATTAGTAAAATATCCAGAAGGTATTTTCACGATGCTACTGTGGTAAAATCTACCATTATCTAATTGAATGATATTTAAATTATCGGGATATTTGTTGGCTAATTCATCTAAAAATATTTGCTCATCATATGCTGTCTAGATGTGAAAACTCGCTCCTAAATGTTTTCTGCTGTTTGTGGCGCGACTGCCCCGTATAAATAGTAAGAGTAGAAAATTTCCTTGTACTTCACCTATTGGTTTGACTCCAAAAGCCGTATTTTTTTTACTTTCAATCGTTTTTAAACCCAGTCGAGTTTCATCTTGGCACCAATATTTTATCGCCTTATTTGCTGGATTTGGGGTAGTAGACTTGACGGGGTGACAAGCAGGTTGAAAGCATTGCTTCGTCAAGGTTTTGAGTTGAGTGACGAAGCGAAAAGATACGCTTGCTGTGCGTAAGTCAATAAAAGAGAGTGGCGAGATCCCTTGAATCAGGTTCAAGGATCTCTCGGACTTACTTATGAGTCAATAAACCG
>DASVUU010000663.1:0-10474 GCA_036386935.1 Cytophagaceae bacterium
CTATCGCTAATTCCATTTTCTTTATTTTTCTAGAATTACAAATGAATTATTAGCACCTGGTACTGAACCACTAACAAGAACTAGATTCTTATCGGCAAATAATTTCACAATTCTTAAATTTTGTATTTTAACTCTATTACCACCTGTTCTTCCAGCCATTCTCATTCCTTTGAAGACTCTACTTGGAAACGAGCATGCCCCAATTGAACCAGGGTGTCTTCCTCTATTATGCTGACCGTGTGTCTGTCCACCAACTCCAGAAAATCCATGTCTTTTAACAACACCTTGAAAACCTTTACCTTTAGAAGTGGCTATGGCATCAACGAAATCTCCTACTACTAATACATCTGACACAGACAATACATCTCCAGCGCTTAGCTCTCTCTCGAATTCTTTGAATTCTACCAATTTAGACTTGGGAGTTGTGCCGGCTTTCTTAAAATGTCCGATCATTGCTTTTGTAGAAGATTTTTCTTTCTTCTCACCATAAGCCAATTGAACAGCTTTGTAACCGTCAGACTCCACAGTTTTTACTTGAGTGATAACACATGGACCAGCTTGAATAAGTGTGCATCCGATAGCTTTTCCATCTTCACCAAATATGCTGGTCATTCCAATTTTTTTGCCTATAATTCCAGACATTTGTTCTTGATTTGTTATTTATTAATTAAATAAATAGGTTACTTTTTAAAACGGACTGCAAAGTTAACAAAAAAAACATTTTACCCAAAATATAGTTGAATTATTTCCTAAGGTTTTTGAGGTTCTGATTGATTAACTGAGAAAAAAAAGAACCAATGAGAATTGGCTCTTTTAAAAATAGTTTCTTTAAATTCTATCAAACTTTTATTTCAACGTCAACGCCACTTGGCAATTCAAGCTTCATTAAGGCGTCAACAGTTTTAGTACTAGTTGAATAAATATCAACTAATCTCTTGTAGGTACACAACTGAAATTGCTCACGTGCCTTCTTATTAACGTGTGGAGATCTTAGAACTGTGAAAATTTCCTTTTCAGTCGGCAAAGGAATTGGACCACTTACTACAGCACCTGTAGATTTAACTGCACGAACAATTTTTTCGGATGATTTGTCAACCAAATTGTGATCGTAAGATTTAAGTTTGATTCTAATTTTCTGATTCATATTACCTTTTAAGAGTTTGGCCTTTTACCTTACCCGTTTAAATTCTTCTATTATTTAGCTACTGCAGCAGCACCTTTAGTTTTAGCCGAAATTGAATCTGCAAGATTTGCAGGTACAAATTCATAGTGTGAGAATGTCAATGAAGCAGTTGCTCTACCGGAAGACAATGTTCTTAAGTCAGTCACGTATCCAAACAACTCAGATAATGGCACATCAGCTTTTATCACTTGAGCTCCACCCTTCGTATCCATACCTTTCATTAAACCTCTTCTTCTGTTAAGGTCACCTGTAACCGGTCCTGTATACTCATCCGGAGAAATTACTTCTACGCTCATGATAGGCTCCATTATCTTAGCACCTGCATGTTTAGCAGCCTCTCTAAATCCTGATCTTGCGGCAAGTTCAAAGGACAACGCATCTGAATCGACGTCGTGGTATGAACCATGGAATATACGAACCTTCATTGAATCCAATGGATACCCTGCTACAGTACCATTCTTCATCGCTTCCTCAAAGCCCTTTTGAATAGGTGCAATAAATTCTCGAGGGATAACCCCACCGACTATTTCATTTACAAACTCTAATCCAGGCTTATCGTCAGTTCTCGGTCCGATTTCAAAAACGATATCAGCGAATTTACCTCGACCACCTGTTTGCTTCTTATAAACCTCACGGTGTTCAAAATTCTTGGTCAATGACTCTTTATAAGCAACCTGCGGCGCACCTTGATTAATTTCGACTTTAAACTCGCGCTTCAACCTATCGATAATAATTTCAAGGTGAAGCTCACCCATACCTCTCAAGATCGTTTGTCCAGTTTCTTGGTCAGTATGAACGTGTAGCGTAGGATCCTCTTCTACTAATTTAGAGATTGCCATACCCATTTTATCAACATCTGCCTGAGTTTTAGGCTCAATAGCATAGCCAATAACCGGTTCTGGAAAATCCATTGACTCTAGCACGATCTTGTGCTTTTCATCACATAGAGTATCTCCTGTTCTTATATCTTTAAATCCGACTACCGCGCCAATATCTCCAGCGCCTAACCTGTCAATTTGGTTTTGCTTATTTGCGTGCATTTGAAATACACGAGATATACGCTCCTTATTTCCAGATCTAGTATTGTAGACATAGGAACCTGAATCTAGGCCGCCAGAATATGCTCTAATAAAACAAAGTCTTCCTACGTAAGGGTCAGTTGCAATCTTAAATGCTAAAGCAGCAAATGGTTCTTTTTCGTCTGGCTTACGAGTAATAGCAGCACCAGTATCAGGATCAGTCCCAGTAATACTTTCCTTATCCATAGGTGATGGGCAAAGTGCCATCACGTAATCCAACATAGTCTGGACACCTTTATTTTTGAAAGATGACCCACATAGCATCGGAACTATTTGCATAGCAATTGTTGCTTTACGAAGAGCTGTAAGAATCTCCTCTTCTGTAATAGAATTTGGATCTTCAAAATATTTCTCCATCAATCTATCATCGAAATCGGCAATAGCCTCCAATAACTTCTCTCTATATTCAGTAGCCTCTTCAAGCATATCTTCAGGAATAGGAACTTCTTTAAAAGTCATTCCTTTATCGTGCTCATTCCATTCGATACCTCTGAAATTTACCAGATCAACCACACCTTTGAAATTGTCTTCAGCACCAATCGGTAATTGTAAGGCAACAGCATTGCTTCCCAACATTTCCTTTACTTGTTTGCAAACATTTAGGAAGTCAGCACCTGACCTATCCATCTTATTTACAAAACCTATTCTCGCAACATTATAGTTATTTGCAAGACGCCAGTTTGTTTCAGATTGGGGCTCAACGCCATCAACTGCACTAAACAAAAACACAAGACCATCCAAAACTCTCAGTGAACGATTTACCTCCACTGTAAAGTCAACGTGACCTGGTGTATCTATTATATTAACATGATATTTCTGACCTCTATAATCCCAGTCTACAGTAGTTGCTGCAGATGTAATTGTAATACCTCTCTCCTGCTCCTGTGCCATCCAGTCCATGGTCGCCGCACCATCGTGCACTTCTCCAATTTTGTGACTTACGCCTGCATAATAAAGTATACGCTCCGTTGTTGTGGTTTTACCAGCATCAATGTGAGCAGCTATACCTATATTTCTTGTATATTTTAAATCACGTGCCATTAAAGGTATTAATTTTAGAATCTGAAATGTGAAAATGCTTTATTAGCCTCAGCCATTCTGTGAGTATCATCCTTCTTCTTTACAGCGGCTCCTTCTCCTTTTGAAGCTGCGATAATTTCACCTGCTAACTTCTCAGTCATAGTTTTTTCACCACGAGATCTAGCATATTTAATAAGCCACTTCATTCCTAAAGAAGCTTTTCTATCAGGTCTAACTTCCGTTGGAACTTGGAAAGTTGCACCTCCAACTCGACGGCTTTTAACTTCTACATAGGGCATTACGTTATTTAACGCCTTCTTCCAAGTTTCAACACCATTCTCTTTTATTCTTTTTTCAACTAGCTCGCATGCATCATAAAAAATTGTGTAGGCGATACTTTTTTTACCGTCGTACATCAATGAATTAACAAACTTTGTTACCAATGTATCCTTGAATTTAGGATCAGGTAAAAGAAATCTTTTTTTAGGTTTTGCCTTTCTCATAATTAATTATTTTTTCTTACCTGGAGCTTTTTTTCCTGCAACTGGTGCTGCACCTGGTTTTGGCCTTTTAGCGCCATATTTAGATCTAGATTGTAACCTTCCACTTACGCCAGCAGTATCTAATGCACCTCTGACAATATGGTATCTCACTCCCGGTAAGTCCTTAACTCTACCGCCTCTGATTAAAACAATTGAGTGTTCCTGAAGATTATGACCTTCACCTGGAATATAAGCATTCACTTCTTTTCCATTTGTAAGCCTAACCCTTGCAACTTTTCTCATTGCAGAATTTGGTTTCTTTGGTGTAGTGGTATAAACTCTGGTACAAACTCCTCTTCTTTGTGGACACGAATCCAAGGCAGGAGATTTAGATTTTGTAGTGAGCTTTTTTCTACCTTTTCTAACTAATTGTTGTATAGTAGGCATTATATGTTATTAGTATTATCTTAATTTTTTTTGGGAAGACAAAGGTACTGAATTTATGGTCTTTTACAATAAAAGAATTTAATTATTTTATTAAAAAATTATGCTTCGCCCATTGTTCCGCCAAAATTGAAGGGATATTGTGGCAAGTCATTATTGTTCTTAATATCGCCAAATACTTCTTCGTACTTTTTTATATTATCTTTTAAAGCAGCCAAAAGTCTTTTAGCATGTTCTGGTGTGATAACCACTCTCGATTTTACTTTTGCTTTTGGCACACCAGGCATAAGCCTGATGAAGTCAATGACAAACTCGCTATTCGAATGAGCAATCATAGCAAGATTAGCATATACTCCTTCCGCGATTTCTTCAGAGAGTTCAATGTTTATTTGATTCTCTAATGGCAGCGGCTGTTTATTTTTTTTATCGTCCATGATTTAAACTAACTAGTGTTAAAAAATACTGGGAGGCAGTTGACCTACCTCCCAGTATCTAATTAATATAGAAAATATTTATTTTTCTTGAAGTTCGCCTTTTTTAGACGTTGTGAAGGCTTCTTTAGAAGCTACTAGAGCATCATACTCCTCTTTGGATCCTACGATAATATTGTTGTATTCCCTTTGTCCAGTTCCAGCCGGGATCAAATGTCCAACAATTACATTCTCCTTCAGGCCTTGTAAGTAATCTGCCTTACCTCGGATAGATGCTTCGCTCAATACCTTTGTAGTTTCTTGGAAAGAAGCTGCAGAGATAAAGCTTTCTGTACCTAACGAAGCTTGTGTAATTCCTTGAAGAGTTGGTCTTGAAACAGCTGGTTCAGCATCCCGAACGACAACTAATTTCATGTCTTTTCTCCTTAAGCTGGAGTTTTCATCTCGCAATTTTCTTGCGCTAACGATTTGGCCTGGTTTCAATGTTTCGGAATCACCTGAATCAGTAACCACCTTCTTATCCATCACCGTGTCATTCTCGTCACGGAAGGTAAATTTATCTACCACCTGATTCTGCAAGAAATTAGTGTCTCCAGCTTCGATGATTTCAACCTTTTGCATCATTTGGCGAACAATTGCCTCAATGTGTTTATCATTGATTTTCACACCTTGCAATCTATAAACTTCTTGAATTTCATTCACAAGGTATTCTTGAACCGCTGTTGGCCCTTTGATCGCCAAAATATCTGAAGGAGTAATTGCCCCGTCTGACAATGGCATACCTGCACGAACAAAGTCATTATCCTGTACTAATATGTGCTTGGACAATGGCACCATGTATTTCTTCTTTACGCCATCTTTCGACTCAATGAAAATCTCACGATTTCCTCTTTTCACTCCTCCGTAAGTCACCACACCGTCGATTTCGCTCACTACAGCTGGATTTGAAGGATTTCTAGCTTCAAACAGTTCCGTAACTCGCGGTAAACCTCCAGTGATATCTCTAGTCTTTCCGATAGCTCTTGGAATCTTAGCTAATATTTGACCTGAGAGGATAGTCTGACCATTTTCAACGGCTAAGTGGGCGCCAACTGGAATGTTATAGGATTTATCTTCTCCATTCTTTGGATGTACAATAATTGCTGGATTCTTAGTTTTGTCTTTCGTATCCACAATTACCTTCTCTCTGTGACCTGTCTGCTCGTCCGACTCTTCTCTGAAGGTGATACCTTCTTCGATAGCTTCGAATTCGATAGTACCATCAAATTCCGAAAGAATTACAGCGTTGTATGGATCCCAATTACAGATTTCTTCGCCCTTCTTCACCAATTGTCCCTCTTTTACTTTCAAGAAAGCTCCGTAAGGCACATGGTTAGAATTCAGAACTTTATTGGTTTCAGGCTCCAATATTTTTATTTCACCTGAACGACCCATTACTACATTAAAGGCTTCTCCCTCACTATTTTTTGTGGTGATAGATTTTACTTCGTCGAAGTAAATAATTCCATCAAGTTTTGCAAGAATAGTGGCCTCCACTGCAATGTTTGAAGCGGTACCTCCCACGTGGAATGTACGAAGTGTCAACTGAGTTCCTGGTTCGCCAATTGATTGTGCTGCAATAACCCCAACAGCCTCTCCTCTTTGTACCATATTACCTGACGAAAGATTTCGTCCGTAGCATTTAGCACAAACTCCTCTTTTTGCCTCACAAGTTAATACAGATCTAATTTCGACTGCTTCAATAAGCGCAGCATCAATTTTCTTAGCAACTTCCTCAACGATCTCTTCTCCTGACTCAACAACTATTTCATTAGTTAAAGGATGGAATACATCATGTACACTAACTCTTCCTAATATCCTTTCCGCTAACGGCTCAACGATATCCTCGTTGTCCTTCAATGCAGTAACCATAAGCCCTCTAAGAGTACCACAGTCATTTTCATTAATAACAACATCTTGAGCAACGTCAACCAAACGTCTTGTTAAGTAACCAGCATCTGCTGTTTTAAGGGCAGTATCAGCTAGACCTTTACGAGCACCGTGGGTTGAGATAAAGTACTCAATTACATCAAGTCCTTCCTTGAAATTCGAAAGAATTGGGTTTTCAATTATTTCTCCAACTGATCCTTGTAAATTTTTCTGTGGCTTAGCCATCAAACCTCTCATTCCTCCAAGTTGACGTATTTGCTCTCTAGAACCTCTAGCTCCAGAGTGCATCATCATATAAATAGAGTTAAATCCTTGTTCATCGGCTTCTAGCTCACGCATCAATGTCTCGGTGATCTGGGAATTAATACGAGTCCATATGTCAATTACTTGATTGTATCTTTCATTGTCAGTGATCAATCCCATCAAATAGTTATTCCAAACTCCTTCTACATCATCTTTCGCTTGCTTCACTAATCTGTTTTTATCGTCCGGTACTTTTACATCTGAAAGTCCAATTGATAAACCACCTTTATAAGCTGATTGAAAACCTAGAGTCTTAATATCATCTAAGAATTGAGCAGTTCTTGCCATCCCAGCCATTTTATGAACTTGGGATATTATTTGCTGAAGTTTCTTTTTAGTTAATAATTCATTCAAGAAACCAACTTGTTCAGGAACCATAAGATTAAACAATACACGTCCTGCAACTGTATCAATGATCTTTGTATCTAAAGTTCCTTTCTCATTTCTCACTTGGGTCCTAACCTTAATCAGCGCATGCTGAGAAAGCTTGCCTTCATTTAATGCGATAACAACTTCTTGATGGTTGTAGAAAATCTTACCCTCTCCTTGTACCTTAAATTCTGGAGTGCTCTTTCTTCCCTTAGTCACATAATACAATCCCAAAACCATGTCTTGTGAAGGTACCGTGATCGGAGCTCCGTTGGCAGGGTTAAGTATGTTGTGCGATGCAAGCATCAAAGTAGAAGCCTCAAGGATAGCTTCATGTCCTAATGGAACGTGAACAGCCATTTGGTCACCGTCAAAGTCAGCATTAAATGCAGTACAAACTAACGGGTGCAACTGAATAGCCTTACCTTCGATCAATTTAGGTTGAAAGGCCTGAATACCCAATCTGTGCAAAGTTGGAGCACGATTCAGTAATACAGGGTGTCCTTTAAGTACGTTCTCAAGGATATCCCATACAACAGGGTCTTTTCTATCTACTATTTTTTTAGCCGATTTTACAGTTTTTACAATACCTCTCTCAATCAGTTTCCTGATGATAAATGGCTTGAATAACTCAGCTGCCATATCTTTAGGCAAACCACATTCGTGCAATTTCAATTCTGGACCCACGACAATTACAGAACGTCCAGAATAATCGACTCTTTTTCCAAGTAAGTTTTGACGGAAACGTCCTTGTTTACCTTTAAGCATATCACTCAAAGATTTAAGGGCTCTATTTCCTTCAGCTCTAACAGCGTTAACTTTTCTAGAGTTATCGAAGAGTGAATCAACCGCTTCTTGAAGCATACGTTTCTCATTTCTAAGAATAACTTCAGGAGCTTTTATTTCAATAAGTCTTTTTAGACGGTTATTTCTAATAATAACCCTTCGATAAAGATCATTTAGATCTGATGTTGCAAACCTACCACCATCAAGTGGAACCAATGGACGTAATTCAGGTGGGATAACTGGCACCATTCTGATTACCATCCACTCTGGTTTGTTTTCGATCCTAGTTTTAGCCTCTCTAAATGCTTCAACAACCTTCAATCTTTTCAAAGCTTCCGCTTTTCTTTGTTGAGATGTATCGTTTGCTGCTGCGTGACGAAGACTATAAGAAAGTTCATCTAGTTTAATTCTAGATAAAAGCATTTCCAGACCTTCTGCACCCATTCTTGCTATAAACTTATTTGGATCGTCATCATCCAATAATTGATTTTCGCGAGGTAATTTATCAAGTATATCTAAGTATTCATCTTCGGATAAGAAATCCAAATAGTTTACTCCATCTTCACCTTTAATACCAGCTTGAACTACAACATATCGCTCGTAATAAATGATTTGATCAAGTTTTTTAGTCGGAAGTCCTAATAGGTATCCAATTTTATTAGGTAATGATCTGAAGTACCATATGTGAGCGATCGGAACAACCAGTTCTATATGGCCCATTCTCTCTCTTCTCACCTTCTTCTCTGTAACCTCTACCCCACAACGGTCGCAAATAATTCCTTTATATCTGATTCTTTTATACTTTCCGCAATGGCATTCCCAATCCTTTACAGGTCCAAAAATCCTCTCACAAAATAGTCCACCCATTTCTGGTTTGTATGTTCTATAATTGATAGTTTCCGGTTGTGTTACTTCACCATGTGAGCTTTCCAAAATAGACTCAGGTGAAGCAAGACTGATAGTAACCTTCGAAAAGTCTTGATTGAGTTTTTTATTTTTTCTAAAAGACATTTTTAATTTGTTAATTAGTGAATGTGCTATTGTAATAATGAATAAAACTGAAGTGACCTTTGGCCACTTCAGCAATTAATCTTATTTGTTAATCTAGTGTGATCTCAAGAGCAAGACCTCTCAGCTCGTGAACTAATACATTGAATGACTCCGGTATATTAGGTTTAGGCATATTCTCGCCTTTCACTATAGCTTCGTAAGCCTTGGCTCTACCAATAACATCATCTGATTTTACTGTAAGGATTTCTTGAAGAACGTTAGCAGCACCAAATGCTTCAAGGGCCCAAACTTCCATCTCACCAAATCTCTGACCACCAAACTGGGCTTTACCACCCAATGGCTGTTGAGTAATCAATGAATATGGTCCGATTGAACGTGCGTGCATTTTATCATCAACTAAGTGACCTAGTTTCAGCATGTAAATTACACCAACCGTAACTTTTTGGTGGAACCTGTCTCCAGATAACCCATCATAAAGGTATGTTCTTCCAAATGAAGGTAAACCGGCTTCGTTTAGTTCCGCAACCACTTGCTCTTCTGTGGCACCATCAAAGATTGGAGTTGCATATTTCTTTCCAAGTTTCAACCCTGCCCATCCAAGAACAGTTTCATAAATTTGACCAAGGTTCATACGTGACGGTACGCCAAGTGGGTTAAGCACAATGTCAACCGGAGTTCCATCTTCTAGGAATGGCATATCTTCTTCACGGACAATTTTAGCAACAACACCTTTGTTACCATGTCGTCCCGCCATCTTATCACCAACTTTCAGCTTTCTCTTCTTAGCGATGTATACTTTTGCTAGCTGAACAATTCCCGCTGGTAATTCGTCTCCAACTTCTAATGTAAATCTCTCCCGTTTAAATCTTCCGGAAATTTCATTTCTTGCTTTGTTAAAGTTTTTAACTAAGGCTAAAATGAGTTCGTTTGTTCTTTGGTCGTTTGTCCAGTTTTCAAGAATAATATCAGAAAGAAGATTTACCTCCTCTGGAACGTTATAGGTACTTTCATCCCTATAGCTATTCTTGTCCGGAAATATATTTTCAGAAATATTCTTTCTATTAAATTTTACTCCCTTAGAAACTATTTCATCACCAAACTTATGCTTGACACCTTGACTGGTTTTACCATCAAGCAAAGTCACCATTTTGTCGACGATCCTTGCTCTTAACCCTGATAATTCCTTACCGTATTTAGATTTTAGGGTATCTACTTGTTTCTTCGACTTAGCTCTAAGGTCTTTATCCTTTTTAGGTCTAGAAAATAATTTAGTATCTATAACTACGCCTTTCAATGAAGGTGAGGCCTTCAAAGAAGCATCCTTCACATCACCAGCCTTATCACCGAAAATAGCTCTTAAGAGTTTTTCTTCAGGAGTAGGATCCGTTTCTCCTTTTGGAGTGATCTTTCCAATAAGGATATCACCTTCTTTTACTT
>DASVUU010000664.1:0-5952 GCA_036386935.1 Cytophagaceae bacterium
GATTCTTGGTAGAAACGATGTAGAAGAATTAGCCGAAGTATCCTCTTCCTTTGGTAAAGAAAGACGCGACAATCAAGAACTTGATGCCTTAAGGTTCGAACATATAAAGAAACCCTTACGCGCGAAGCCAGGACATAACGTTTCTCAGCTACACTACGCTAAGAAAGGCATCATTACTCCAGAGATGGAATATATTGCCATTCGCGAAAACCAAAAATTTGATACACTTGTAGAAAAAGGACATCAACACCCGGGCGAAAGCTTTGGTGCAAGAACACCTAAGAATTTTATAACCCCTGAGTTTGTCAGAGAAGAGATTGCTGCCGGACGTGCCATCATTCCTGCCAACATTAATCACCCTGAAAGCGAACCTATGATTATAGGAAGAAACTTTTTGGTGAAGATTAACGCAAACATTGGTAACTCTGCTGTGTCCTCCAGTATCGAGGAAGAAGTCGAGAAAGCAGTCTGGGCATGCCGTTGGGGCGCAGATACTATCATGGATCTTTCTACAGGAAAAAATATACATGAAACCAGAGAATGGATCATTAGAAATTCTCCCGTTCCAATTGGCACGGTGCCGATTTATCAGGCATTAGAAAAGGTCAACGGCAAAGCCGAGAACCTGACCTGGGAATTATTCCGCGATACTTTGATCGAGCAAGCAGAACAAGGCGTTGATTACTTTACAATACATGCTGGTGTATTGCTAAGATACATTCCTTGGACGGCCAAAAGAGTTACTGGCATTGTGTCAAGAGGTGGATCAATCATGGCCAAATGGTGTCTTTCTCACCACAAAGAAAATTTCCTGTATACTCACTTCGAAGAAATATGCGAGATCATGAAAGCCTACGACGTTTCTTTCTCGCTGGGTGATGGACTAAGACCTGGTTCATTGGCTGACGCGAATGATGCTGCACAATTCGGCGAACTAGAAACACTTGGAGAACTGACTAAGATAGCCTGGAAGCATGACATACAAGTGATGATAGAAGGTCCTGGACACGTGCCTATGCATTTGATCAAAGAAAATATGGACAAACAATTGGAGGTTTGCCAAGAAGCACCTTTTTATACGTTAGGTCCGCTTACTACAGACATCGCTCCTGGTTATGACCACATCACTTCTGGAATTGGCGCAGCCATGATTGGCTGGTTTGGATGTGCCATGCTTTGCTATGTAACGCCGAAAGAACATTTAGGGCTTCCTAATAAGAAAGATGTAAAGGATGGAGTAATTACTTACAAGATTGCAGCCCACGCCGCTGACCTCGCCAAGGGCCACCCTGGTGCACAATATAGAGACAACGCATTAAGCAAAGCTCGATTTGAATTTAGATGGGAAGACCAATTTAACCTTTCATTAGACCCTGATACTGCGAGAGAATTCCACGATGAAACACTACCGTCAGACAATGCAAAAGTTGCGCATTTCTGCTCTATGTGCGGACCAAATTTCTGTTCTATGAAAATCACCCAGGACGTCCGAGAATATGCGGCCGGTCTAGAGCTATCTGAAGACGAAGCCTTGAAGAAAGGGATGGAGGAAAAAGCCAGAGAATTTGCTGAGGCAGGTGGAGAGATTTATCTGAAAAGCTAATAATATATTGAAGGTAATTATCATTTCAGATCCTGAAGCTGTAGACCAAGAAGCAGTAGCAATCAATGCTCTTTTTGAGGAAGGTTTGCAAACATTTCATGTGCGTAAGCCGACGTATGAAAAGACGGAACTGGAAAATGTTTTACTATCAATAAAACCAAAATTTCTGAAACGTATTGTTATTCATTCGCATTACGAATTGATTGACAGATATAATTTGAAGGGTATACATTTTCCGGAGAGAATTCTTTTAGACTTCAAGGACGGGACTAATTATATAAAAAAACTTCAGAAAAAAGGAATGACCGTTAGTACCTCCTTTCATTCTATCGAAATGCTGAGTAATAACGCGATTCCTTTTAATTACGTCTTCTTAAGTCCAGTATTTGAAAGCATTTCCAAGCCAGGCTACAAAGGAAATATTGATATCACGGACCTTCCGGCCTATGTAGCTACGACTAAAAGAAGGCCCGAATTAATAGCCTTAGGAGGAATTGAAAAAAGTAAAATATTGGAGATAGAAAATATTGGTTTCGATGGTTTTGCTTTGCTAGGAAATATCTGGAACGATTATAAAGAATCAGCTGATTTAGATCGATTGATTGAAAAATTTAAAAATATTATTGAAATAACAAATTTACATGCAAGGCAAGCGTAAGGTCATCATGAGCATAGCAGGTTTTGACCCCAGCGGCGGCGCCGGAATACTGTCGGATATAAAAACCATCGAAGCTCACAAAATTTATGGTTTAGGAATTACCAGTGCGATTACTTTCCAAAATGATGATGAATTCACCGGGGTGAACTGGCTCAGTGTTCAAGACATAGAAAGGCAAATTGAACTTCAAACTAAAAAATTTAAAATAGAAGGAATAAAGATTGGATTAGTGGAAAGCTTAGACACTTTAGAAACATTGGTCGTAAATCTGCGGGAATATCTCCCTAAAGTTCCGATCGTATGGGATCCGATTTTAAAGGCTTCTGCAGGCTTTGAATTCCATAAAGGGATAGACTCAGCGAAATTGGAAAATATTCTCACAAAGGTTACTCTGATCACTCCAAATTGGAACGAAGCATCCGCACTATCAAATTCTAAAGACTCGAAGCTTGGCGCTTTAGAAATGTCTAGACTGTGTATGGTTTACCTGAAAGGAGGTCACAATGAGGGCGACAAAGGAAGAGACTATTTATTTCATAAGGGTGAACAGAATAATTTCAAGCCAAAGAAAATAATTCAGACGGAAAAACACGGTTCTGGTTGCGTACTATCTACGTCACTCCTATGCAATCTTGTCAAAGGATACCCCTTGATAAAAGCATGTTTAAGGGCAAAAGATTACACTGCACATTTTCTAAATAGCAATAAGACATTGTTAGGATATCATAAGATCTAATATTCTATGAACATTTCCAGACTTCAATATATCACAAATACCATCGAGGAAAAGACCCATCCACAATTGGTAGAAGAAGCTTGTAAGGCAGGTATCGATTGGATCCAGTTAAGAATTAAGAAGGTAGGGTATTCTGCTTGGAAACAAATAGCCTTGGATGCACAGGAGATTTGCAAGGCATACAATGTAACCTTCATCATAAATGATAACGTGAAGCTTTGTAAAGAAATCAAAGCAGATGGGGTCCACTTAGGGAAGATGGATATTCCCCCGCACGAAGCTAGGAAGCTACTCGGTCAGTCTGTCATCATTGGTGGAACAGCCAATACCTTTTACGACATTGAAGGTTTGGTAGTTCAAGAAGTCAACTATATCGGATTAGGTCCTTATAAATTTACTGCTACCAAAGAAAAGTTAAGCCCTATTTTAGGAATAGAGGGCTATAAAGAAATAATTCAGAGTTGTGCTTTGGCAGGAATTACCGTTCCAATTATTGGGATTGGTGGTATCACGACTACAGATACTTTGTTACTTAAGCAGACAGGCATCTATGGCATTGCAGTATCATCATCAATTACAGATGCTGAGGATAAAGGGCAAGCGATTGCAACATTTAAAAAAGATCTAATTTAACGTGAGATTATGGAACCTCTGATCATAGCTGGAAAAACCTTTACATCACGCCTTTTTACCGGAACGGGTAAATTTAGCTCATCAGCATTAATGGAAAGCGCTTTGCTTGCATCCGGAAGTGAGCTTATAACGGTTGCCTTAAAACGGATAAATATTAAAGATAAAGAAGATGATATACTTCAACATCTAAAGAATCCTCAATTCAATTTACTGCCAAATACCTCGGGTGTAAGGACAGCTAAAGAAGCCATTTTCGCCGCTCAACTCGCAAGGGAAGCACTAGAAACCAATTGGCTGAAATTAGAAATCCATCCAGATCCTAAATATCTTTTACCCGATCCAATCGAAACTTTGATTGCAGCGGAGGCCCTTGTAAAAATGGGTTTCATAGTATTGCCTTATGTCAATGCTGACCCTGTACTTTGTAAAAGACTTGAAGAAGTTGGTGCAGCTGCTGTCATGCCCTTAGGCTCGCCTATCGGGAGTAACAATGGCCTTCAAACTCGATCAATGCTTGAAATAATTATAGATCAAGCCAAAGTGCCCGTGATTGTTGATGCTGGAATAGGCTCTCCTTCTCATGCTGCTGAGGCATTAGAAATGGGCGCTGCAGCAGTGTTAGTTAACACCGCGATAGCAGTTTCAAAAGATCCTGTAAGAATGGGAATTGCCTTCAAATTAGCAGTCGAGGCAGGCAGAATAGCTTTTGAAGCGAGGCTCGGGGCTAAATCATTTACAGCAGTAGCTAGCAGCCCATTCACCGCCTTCTTAGAAGAAAATTAATCACTCGAATCTAATAATTATTCTATTGTAATGACCTTCATATCGACGTTCAAAAAACACACTTGGGAAGATGTGAAGGAGAGCATTTACAGCAAAACTGCTACGGATGTCCTTAGTGCGTTATCGAATTCCAAAAGAGATTTGGAAGACTTTAAAGCGCTGATATCACCTGCTGCATTGCCTTTTCTTGAACAAATGGCCAACCTTAGCCATTCCATCACCAGGAAAAGATTTGGCAATACCATGCAAATGTTTATTCCCCTCTATCTCTCCAATGAATGCCAAAATATCTGCACCTATTGTGGGTTTTCTATGGACAATGCTTTGAAAAGGACCACGCTGACCGATGCTCAGATTCTAAAGGAAGTGGAGGTGATAAAGTCACTTGGATACGATCATATTTTATTGGTTACTGGAGAGGCAAATAAAACGGTAGGCGTAAACTATATTAAACATGCCATAGAAATAATTAGACCATTTTTCTCTAATATTTCCATGGAAGTGCAACCCATGGATCAACCCGAATACGAATTTCTACTTGAGTCAGGATTGAACAGTGTGCTGGTGTACCAGGAAACCTATCATGAAGATAATTACAAATTCCATCACCCAAAGGGAAGAAAATCTAATTTCGAGTATAGGTTAGACACCCCTGATCGATTAGGAAAGGCGGGAATTCATAAAATAGGACTTGGTGTTTTGATAGGTTTGGAAGATTGGCGCACGGATTCATTTTTTAACGCTCTACATTTAGACTATTTAGAAAAGGAATATTGGAAAACTAAATATTCAGTGTCCTTCCCAAGGCTGCGTCCTTATTCTGGAAACCTCGAGCCAAAGGTCGTCATGAATGATAAGGAGCTCGTACAACTGATTTGTGCCTACCGCATATTTAAAGAAGAATTGGAATTGTCTCTCTCTACACGGGAAAGTGTACATTTTAGAAACCACGCTATAAAGTTGGGGATCACGTCGCTTAGTGCCGGTTCAAAAACCGACCCTGGCGGATACGCCTCTAAATTAAATGCATTGGAACAATTTGAAATTAGCGACGAAAGGTCGCCTGAAGAAATTGCTACGATGTTAAAATCTAACGGATATGAACCTGTTTGGAAAGACTGGGACTATGCATATGACCATAAATAAGAATACATGCTCAGCTCTGACGAATTAAAGAGGTACCATAGACATATTATCCTACCCGGCTTTGGCCTAGAAGCACAAAAGAAGCTGAAGGAAGCACGTATACTCGTCGTTGGCGCCGGCGGCCTTGGCTGTCCCATCCTTCAGTACCTGGCAGCAGCGGGCATTGGCAAGATTGGTATTATTGATGGTGATCGTGTAGAAGAAAGTAATTTGCAAAGGCAGGTTCTTTTCAACGTAGATGATATTGGTAAGAATAAAGCGAGGTGCGCCGCTGAAAAACTAAAACTTCAAAATCCCTTTGTTGAGCTAGAACATTTTGAATTTATGCTCCACAAAGAAAATGCCCTAAACATCATTTCAAAATATGACCTCGTAATTGATGGCTGTGACAAT
>DASVUU010000665.1:0-3414 GCA_036386935.1 Cytophagaceae bacterium
AACGGCGTCCCCCCTACTATATATATCCTCGGAGTGATCCTTCTTTTGATCATTGTATTTATTTACATTTTCTATAAACATCTTTTTGTTACCACGTTCGACCCTTCATATGCTTCCGCAATTGGTGTTTCAGTTACAATATGGCACTATGCACTGATGGGAATGGTATCATTAACTACAGTGGCCTCTTTTGAGTATGTAGGATCTATTCTTGTAGTTGCTTTTCTGGTCATACCCGCCGCGACTGCTTATCTGCTCACTGACAAACTTGTTGCTATGATGGGAATTGCTTCTTTAGTGGGTGTTTTATCTAGTGTCTTGGGATTTTACCTCGCCTATAGCATAAATGGCTCCATCGCTGCGGCAATGGCCACAGTATCCGGCTTGTTCTTTATCCTAGCTTTGTTATTCAACAGGAATGGCGCACTACACAAGCTACTCTCCACAAATCAATAGATCTTCCTTTTATTTAAGTACTTTCTATACCGATTTGCATTTAGTTTATGTTGGTCAAAGGTTTCTGAAAAAGTATGGCACCCCGATCTATTGTCGCTGGCGCAGAAAAATAAAAAGTCATGCCTTTCATAATTAAGTACTGCATCTATTGCAGCTCGTGGCGGTATACAAATAGGTCCTGGCGGTAGGCCGGAAAAGCGGTAGGTATTGTAAGGGGAGTTGATCTCCGCCAGTTTAAAATTAACCCTCCTAGCTCCAAACTTATTATTTGCAAAAAGCAACGTCGGGTCAGACTCTAACCTCATATTTTTCTTCAGTCTATTGATGTATGTTCCTGCGATCAAGGGCATTTCTTCAAAGTTTTTAGTTTCTGAATAGACGATCGAAGCCAATATCACGATCTCTTCTGGGGTGCGGCCGATCTCTGCCGCCTTCTCCAACCGGGTTTCATTCCAAAAAAGTTGGTATTCAGAAAAGATAGCGTCTAACAATTCCTGGGGGGAACTCCTTTCATATACCCAAAATGTATTAGGTACAAAAAGGCAATAAACAGATTCTTGGTCTATGGAGGAAAAAGACTCCCTAAGAGCAAGAGAATCTTTAAGCAATGCGCTGAATTCCTTTTTATTAGGATACGCAGCCTTCAGCACGGGTTTAAGAGCGTTTGCTCTAGATCTAAATTCCTCAAGTTTCACTTTTACAGAGGGGCGTAAACTATCTTTGCACAAATGATATACCAGCTGGCAATTATTCCAGGATTTCTTAACTTGGAATAAGCCTTTCCTCGATTCGCTTATGTCTAGAAGCTTACAAAAGACCTTTAAAGTAAAGCTACTCCTCAACACCCCTTTCCTCTCTAAGGTATCCGCTAAGGAGTTAATGCCTGTTACATTGACATAAACACCCAGGTTTTTCGAGCGTAGATGGATGTTAGGCGCTAGGAAAACCCAATAGAATAGCCCTAGAAGCACAATTGCGATTCCGATAAGGGAAATCTTTAAGGTTGAATACCCAGCCCGTTTTTGCGGTTTTAATGGTTTAGCCTTACTTTTAGTTCTACTTACTCTTCTCGCCATTGACTTTCGTAAAGCATTTACGACAAAATTGAAGGTATTATTTAAAATTTGCGAATTACTTACACAAAGATAGTTTATAGAACCGATGAGATCCGAGAGGCAAAACCAAATTTACGGTGCAATAATAGTGTTTTTGTCGGCTGTATTTTATTCCGCGAAGGCCATATTTGCGAAGCTGGCTTACAAGGAAAATATCGACAGTATTTCTGTTCTAACGCTTAGAATGGCTTTTTCGCTCCCTTTCTTCTTGGTCGTATCGGTTTACTATCTTAAGAAGGACAACGAGAAAGTAATAACACGCGATGAAATTTGGATGGTGATAGTCCTCGGTATAATCGGTTATTACCTTTCAAGCTATTTTGACTTTTACGGTTTACAATATATTTCTGCAGGCTTAGAACGGCTTATTCTATTTATCTACCCGACCCTTGTAATCTTATTGTCCGCTTTTATCTTTAAAAGGAGAATAGCTAGAAAAGAAATTATAGCCCTCCTATTGACCTACTTTGGAATGGCCCTTGTTTTTATTTTTGACATTCATGGTAATAATAAGGATGCAGTGAAAGGCGGAATTTTCATATTATGTAGCGCAATTACCTATGCCATTTATCTGATTGGCTCTGGCAATCTTATCCCAAAGCTTGGCAGTGTACGATTTACGGCCTATGCAATGGTTGTTTCCTCAATTGCGGTCTTTTTACACTATTACCTAACAAGGGATTTCAGCTTGTTTGATTATAATGAAAAGGTTTATTGGATAGTATTTGCTATGGCAATTTTTTCTACGGTAATCCCATCATTTCTTATGGCTGAAGGAATGAGACTCATCGGACCAGGGAAGGCATCTATAATTGGAAGCATCGGTCCAGTTTCCACCATACTTCTTGGATATGTATTCCTTGCGGAAGGTATCTCGGCGACTCAAATAATAGGTACCATACTGGTCTTGGGCGGTGTCTTATTGGTAAGTTCCTCAAAGAAAAAATAAGTCACTGATTGCTCCACCCTGAAGGTGAGCTCTAGCTTAGAAAAAGTTGCGTTTCTTAAAGCGCTATGACGCCTTCAACCTTCGATGCCTTTAAATAAATATCTATCACTTCTTCAGGTGAGCTCAGGTACATGTGGGATGTAATAGAAACATATTTCCCAGATTTCGACTCCTTTGAAGTAATGTTATCAAAGTTAAAAATGATCCCTATCTCGTCGGCCTTTAAGGTCGGGACTATAAATTTAAACATATACAGGGAGGGCCAATCTAGCATATCGAGCCGCTCCTTTAGACCATCAAAACTTACTTCCATAACTTAATTTGCAATTATATGTCATCAAAAGTCGGCTTACCTTCTCCTGAATAAAATTCATTTTCTATGTTACCGCCTCTTTCTCTCCTGTAAAAATAAGCACAAAAGGAGCCTGCAAGAGCCCCAAACAAATGATATTCCCATGAAACATTATATGCCATAGGAAAAATTCCCCAAATCAAGCTTCCATACACAAGCGCAACAACAACAGCAATAGCGAGTGCACGGGGATCTCGCCTAAAGAGTCCGCTAAAGAAAAGGAAGGCAACAAACCCATATACAATTCCGCTTGAGCCGATATGATATGCATCAGGGGTGGCACCAACCCAAACCCATAGTCCAGAGAGAAGATAGATCCATAAGAAGACATCAAAAGCAATATTTCTGTAGAAAAAGAAGGTAGTAATTCCTAAGATTAACAAAGGAAGGGTATTGGAAATCAGGTGAAAGAAATTGCCGTGTATCAAAGGGGCAGTTAAGATACAGGGTAAAGTAAAAATTTTGCGAGGGTAGATCCCTAAAAACCCAAAGTCGGACTCAGTCTTATACTCAATGATCCTTATAGTCCATAAAAAGGAAAT
>DASVUU010000666.1:0-4537 GCA_036386935.1 Cytophagaceae bacterium
TAGAGTAAGGTAATCTGCCAGCACGCATGCACTCATACCCGTGTACAGCATTTGTTTGCCTTGCACACCTGCAGCACCACCAGCCACTATGTAAATTTTCAGGCCCCTTTGCTCTATTGGTTTATTGAGAAACCATGCGTAAACATCCTTGACAGTAGTGGTAATTTTTTCTTTGCCGTTTTGTGTTTTGATCCTTGTAAGCCCCATTGCCGCACGGTCAAAAGAAAAGACACCAAAACCCATTGAGTTATACGCGATTTTCTTTATTTTAACTGGGGTGGTTGATTCAAGTTTCTCAAAAACTTCAAGGGAGTTTCTGATTTCTTTCTCCACCTCCTGAAATAGCTCAGGCTTCTGGAAAACGGTATGCTTCTCCAGTTCCTCTAAGTCTTTCACTTTGCCCTCGCCAAACCAGCCAGATGCAAGGCGCTCTATTGAACTTTCCTTTATCTGATCGAGCATACCTTGGTTGTTTGGAGATAGGCCGTCAGCTAGCTCCTCAGCCACAAAGTCATCAAACTCTTTCAGGTTTTCAAACTTTAAAAAGTTGAATTCCGCTCGACCGATCACTCTGCGCATCGGGATCTTCCTCATTTGCCTGCTTTGCGGGAGTTTACTTTATTTAAGTCCGGGTCCCTTGACGAATTCAGCTCACTCATAAAAATTCCCCTATCCCTGTAGGTATTCTTAAAGAGGTCGAAATTTACATTGACCTTTAATAAATCTGCCTTGTCCCTGTTCATCACCCCAAAGTAGCTACCGAGCGCGTCTATCAGGGTCTTCCCTTGAGGAACCTTGGATATTAATCCAAGCTCTCTTTTCATTTCCAGATGATAAATCTTGTTGACCTGAAGCATCGTCCGGAGAGTCATGATTTCATCAGCACTTACTCTCATAATCTCATCCCTGATCCTGTCACAGATGTCAAACACTACCTTGTGCAGCAAGGATCTTTCAAGTTCTTTATTGAACCCTATTTCGTAGAAGCTCCCCGAAAACCTGTCAAGAAGTGATAGATCCTGTTTGTTGTTACCGTTATACCGCTGACTCGTTCCTTTTCCGGTGGTGTTTCCAGAGGCAATGCAGCAGAAGTTCTTGTGTTTTTTAATTGCGTCTCCCTTGCCATTGAAGATAGTTGCTCCTTTAGGTCTGTCGCTTTTGGCGAGAGCATCATTGAGTAGGCCTGCGGTATTTGAATCAAGTTTAGGCAGCTCATCAAGAATAAGCATCTTCCCCTCCTGCCATGCCTTAATCAAGGCGCCTTCGGAATATCCTTCAATCGTTTGCCCGCCTATAATATTGATGGGCGAAGTCCATTGATTGCAGTTTATGGTGATGTATTCCCTTTGTATTGCAGCTGCAATATTTTCGGCCAGGGTCGTCTTTCCTGTTCCTGCTTCTCCGTAGAGATACACGTTATTTCCAACCATCAAATCGTCGATGATCTTATAGAAGGACGGTACCGTGCCTGCTCTTGGTACATTCACGACACCTCCCGTTGGGAGTTCAAGCCGGACTGTTTTTGATTCAAGTTCAGCGAGTACACCTGGGTCAATGTTTTCTTTCGTAATCTTTATTGTTGAGAGCTGCTTTGCTATAAGTGCCTCAAATTTTGCGTCATCAGGCCCCAATTTTTCTCCTTCTGGTGCCGTCTCTCTGATTAATCTTTTGATAGAAGCAATAATTTCATCTTCTTCAATTTCTGTCTCTTTTTCCATGTTCTTTTGGGTTTATGCTACCAGCCTTAGTTGCTTTATAAGTCTGCTGATTTCAAGAAATGATTTTTCGGTTACCTCGAGCCCAAGCCTCTCAGCGAGGCTCCCTGCCAGCTCCCTTTCGCTGAACTCACCGAAGGTGAATTCGGGGTTTCCAATGACGTTTGTAGAAAGCATAAAATTTGACAGCGCTGCTAGTCGTCCGGATTGGTTTTTACTTTTTATTTCAGCTTTTAAGGTTTGTAGCATTTCCTCCTGCACTGGGCTCAGATCTTTGTACCATTTGCTGACAGGTTCTTCTGCCTCATCATAGACCGGCACAATAGAAAAGTTGAGACGCACTTTTATCTCCAGGTCACGATCATAAAACACGGTTCCATATTGTCCTTCGTTGTTGTCATGCCTTAAAAAACCTATCGGTGGGTATGCGCCGAGGCCAAACGGCCTTGTCAATTTGAACTCGAATTCTTTTCCCTCGCCCCGTGTGTCCTCTGTGTCCGTTACCTCAATGGCAGAAGTCTTCACAGACAGCCTAAATTTATCGTTGAGGATTTTCACAAAGTCTTTTAGATTTTGCTTATGCAGCATTCCTGACATTTCCTGGCCGATACTGATAAAGGTCCCCAGTTCGTCCCTTTTTCCGTGAGGCCTCGCTATAAGCTTTCGCAGCTCTTGATCCATGTAAAACTTTCCGCCTCTGGAAAGAGATTTCGGTATTCTTATTTCATAAAAATTAAGATTTGCATTAGTAAATTTTATTTCTTCTCCGGCCGTTAGAAGTGATTCGCCAATATTGAGTTCTTCAATAAGGTCTATTGCCTTTTCTATTGGAACTGTAGACTCGTAATCATTTTCCTCCCTTCCAAAGGTTTCTGAAAGCTTGATGCCGTTCTTGATTTCACCCGCGCTGGTTGTAAACTTGATAAGCTTGCCCTTGATGTGTCCAAGCCCTTGTAAGATATTTCCAGTGACAATCCATCGATGCTCCTTGCTCTTATTTCCGTTGGCCTTGTCCCAGAATTTGAGTGCGTTCTCTATTTCACTTGCAGGTATATTGTAGCTCTTGGCCACTATACTGTCGATGAAGGAATAACTGGATGCTGGAATAGTAAGCTTTCTTCGGCTGTCGGCGCAGGCTATTTGCAAAAGAATACTTGAGGGCGCATAAGGATTGTCCTTTGTAAAATCTATATCAGTCCCTAGTACTATCCCCAGAGAATAATCATCAAACCCTTCCTGAAAAACCACATGAACTACTTTGCCAATTTTGAAAAACTCAAAAAGCTGGATGGTACTTTTCCTCTGAGCCTCATACTTGTTCTCCCGTTTTGAAAGTTCTTGGTGAAGCAGTTTGATATCTTCTTCAAGTTTTAGTATCCTCGACTCATTTTTTGCTCCTTCTCTTTCTTCGAGTACCTTCTTTTGTACCTCATCAATATCTCGTCTGAGCACACCCATTTTCATTTCTTTCCAGCCGGGGAAGAAGTCTCCATACTTTTTGATGAGTTCAGTGCTTCTCACCTGCGGATTGGATCCACTCATTGCTGCCTCCAGGTGTTCCTCTACTTCGCTTTTGGTAAAGGGTTTCCTCAGGACATTTACCTTACAAAGCTCATTGATTGAATCCTGCCCAAAAGCGCTTCTTCCTCCGCGGCCAGCAACGATAATCTGTTTTTTTATTGGTTCTGCCTCCAGGTTCTCAAAGCTTGTTTCAAGGTCATAATTGTCATTGGCCTTGAGCATGGCGACGTAATTGTTGTATCGATCGATAATCTCTTTATAAAATTTTTCCTGATCTGACGTGGCTAGTATCGCCACCCTTCCCGTGACCTTGTTGGCTGCACCTTCCGTCACGGTCTCTTTTTCAGTATCCCTAATATGGAGCGGATCAAGTAGAAGTTTGTTAAACTCTTCGTTTTCCTCGAGGTACTTATAGACGATCTCATCCCCATATTTATTGAGGAAGTCTTCTGACTTTAAGGATTCGTCACTGCTTTTCTGATTTCCTGTGGTATTGGCATCAAGAGACTTCATCTTGCTTTTCATCATCATCATGAGCCGCTTTTCTGCCGGTATAGAGGTAGTCACATACTTGTATTCCGGCTTCCTCACCTGACCAGTTCTGTTGATACGGCCTCTTTTCTGTACCTCGATATTTACATTCAGCTCTATCTGATGGATGATCATTACCCTTGTGCGCTGGTCTTTAAAGGTAGCGCTTGCGTGTAGCGAAGCCCCTGTTGCGCCTGATTGATTGAGCAGTACTACATCTATTTTGTTATGGCCTCCGTTATTAAACCTGTTGAAAATTTCGTTTTTTTTGGTCTTATAATTTTCTATTGTGCCAGACCGCTCACCATCACTGAACCTGATCCTTTGCGACCTGCCCGTTACCTCTCCTACTTTGTATCCGGCATTTTCAATTTTATAGATAATGAGGTCGATGGGGCTGATGGAAATCCCTGTACCGGTTGTTTCTATTTTTTCCTCTAATTCCTCATATTCTTTCAGTCCCGAAGCGCCAAGTTCGTACGGCTCGATCTTTTTGGTATTTGAATTTCCCATCACGTCTACTATGGTGTACCTCATTACGGTATCCAACGCTTTTCTGAAAGTGAGTGTAAAATCCGTGTTATCGATGTAGTCGCCTTCTTTGAGTCCCATATCAGCAAGAAAACTTCCCATGGTAGACTTAAAGGCAATGATAGGCTTCTTGTCAGCTTTTAGTGCCGCAATTGCTTCCTCTGCTACAGCTTCTGCCTTTATTGAGAAAAGGAGCTGGTCAATGATATTAAATACCTTAGATACAAAAGGAGGATTGT
>DASVUU010000667.1:0-3599 GCA_036386935.1 Cytophagaceae bacterium
AGTTGGATAATATTACTTACGATTTACTTAAACGAGGTATTAGAGCCATTGAAGTTTCAAAACAACATCAGCGGGAAGGTACTAAGTTAAAGGTTTTTTACGGCCCAAACGATGTTAGCCGTTTTGAATACAAAGACTCCGCGGCAGGATTTGCACCCTACCTACGGGGGCCCTACGCCAGTATGTATCTTGGGAGGCCTTGGACGATAAGGCAATATGCTGGTTTCTCCACTGCTGAAGAATCAAATACATTCTATAGGAATAATCTGGCCGCTGGTCAGAAAGGTCTTTCAGTTGCTTTCGATTTGCCTACTCATCGCGGGTACGACTCGGACCATCCCCGAGTAATTGGTGACGTCGGAAAGGCGGGGGTCGCTATTGACACGGTTGAAGACATGAAAACTTTGTTTGATAGCATTCCATTGGACGAGATGTCAGTATCGATGACCATGAATGGTGCAGTGATACCCGTTATGGCATTTTATATAGTTGCGGCGGAGGAGCAAGGAGTGAGTTCTGAAAAGCTAAGCGGTACTATTCAGAATGACATACTTAAGGAATACATGGTTCGGAATACTTATATCTATCCTCCCGAACCTTCAATGAAGATCACAAGTGACATCTTTGTTTATACCTCCCGTTACATGCCTAAGTTTAATAGCATAAGCATAAGCGGCTATCATATGCATGAGGCAGGAGCTCCAGCTGATCTGGAAATTGCTTATACCCTAGCCGATGGACTGGAATATATTCGCACTGGTCTTAAAGCTGGCTTAAACATCGATGATTTTGCTCCGCGATTATCTTTTTTCTGGGGTATAGGAATGAATTTTTACCTGGAGATCGCCAAACTTCGAGCCGCAAGAGTTTTATGGTCTGAGCTGTTGTTGCAGTTTAATCCTAAGAACGAAAAATCTCTTGTCCTACGAACCCACTGTCAGACTTCAGGTTGGAGCCTTGCAGAAAAAGATCCATTTAATAATATATCAAGGACCTGCACAGAAGCACTTTCCGCTGTATTGGGTGGGACCCAATCTCTGCATACCAACGCTCTGGATGAAGCCCTGGCATTGCCAAGTGAGTTCTCTGCCAAAATAGCGAGAGACACTCAAATTTACCTGCAAAAGGAAACAGGAATCTGTGAGGTTATTGACCCATTAGGTGGCGCATATTATCTGGAATACCTCACAAATGATTTAATAGAGAAGGCTAGGGTATTGATGGGGGAAATAGAACAAATGGGAGGGATGGCCAGGGCAATTCAAAATGGTTATCCCAAACTAAAAATAGAAACTGCAGCCGCTATAAAACAGGCGCGACTAGACAGCGGAGAGGAAATAATTATTGGTCTCAATAAGTTTCGTTCTGCAAATCAAACCCAGCCTACCCTGATGGAAATCGACAATGCTAGAGTAATTCGCTCCCAAATTGAAAGAATAAATCAAATCAAGCGTGGCAGGGATCAAGAAAAAGTAGACAAGGCATTAGATAACCTTTATCAATGTGCGTTAACGGGGCAGGGAAATTTGCTGGAATTCGCAATATATGCCGCCCGCGAGCGAGCCACTCTTGGGGAGATTACGTTTGCAATGGAAAGGGTTTTTGGTAGATACAAGGGATCCATTAAAACGATAACAGGTGTGTATAGGAAAGAGAACACAAATACAGAATCAATTGACAAGGCTAGAAAACTGTCTGATGAATTTGCGCGTTTGGATGGCAGAAGGCCGCGGATATTAGTTGCAAAAGTAGGCCAAGATGGACATGACCGAGGTGCAAAAGTTATTGCTACTGGCTTTGCTGACTTGGGCTTCGATGTAGACATTGGTCCATTGTTCCAAACCCCTGAGGAAGTAGCCATGCAGGCCGCAGAGAATGATGTGCATATTATAGGGATCTCTTCCCTTGCAGGTGGTCATAAATCTCTGGTTCCCCTTTTGGTAAATGCGTTGACCGCATTGAAGCGAGAGGATATTATGATCGTAATCGGTGGAGTAATACCGCCAAATGATTATGATTTTTTGTTAAAAGCAGGCGTCGCTGAGATCTTTGGTCCTGGCACTATTATTCCTGAAGCTGCCCAAAAAGTTCTCGTAAAGCTTATTGATCAATACAAAGACTAATGAAATGACCGAAGGAATTTCTGCAAGCAGAGTGGCCCTTTGTCCTAACTTTTTTCTGGTATCCAAGGTAGCTCTGTGGCACCTACGACTTTCCCCATCGTGCGGCTAAGCACAAATAAGTAGTCCGATAAACGGTTAAGGTAAATGATCACTAATGGATTTACAGCTTCAGATTCCTCTAGTGCTATCACTATCCTTTCAGCTCTTCGGCAAACGCATCGAGCAATATGACAAAATGAAACCTCTTTGTGTCCTCCCGGAAGTATGAAAAATTTCATAGGCTCCAGCGTAGCGTCCATTCTATCTATAGATTCTTCAAGAAGCAAAACATCACTGGCATGCAAAGGTGGGAGCTTTAAACCTTTTTTATCAGGATCAGCTGCAAGTATGGCACCTATTGTGAAAAGGCGGTCTTGTATCTTTATTAGGTCTTCTTTGTAGGGGTCATTGATAGTATAATCACGAAGCAATCCGATATAAGAATTTAACTCATCTACAGTGCCGTATGCGTCAATCCTTAAATCTGATTTTCTAACCCTTTTTCCGCCATATAATGACGTATCGCCGGCATCTCCCGTCTTTGTATATATTTTCATTAGCTTGATTGATTAAATCTATTGCAGCCTTTCTTTTTCTGCTACATATTCTTTTTCAAAAATATTAAATTCAGAAGGGTTCAGTAATAAAGAAAGCCTATTCATCGTGTCATCTCCATACGTCTCTAAATTTAACTGTAAGCATTGCAAAGCATAGGCTTTATGAAGAACCACTGAATATGGGTTAATTTGTATTCCCTTTAACAAGATGTTATAAGCCTTCTCTAACTGGTCATTTGCATTGAAAAAACTTGACGCCTCTAATACTAATTGTTCATTGAGAGGATCTGCTTTTAATGCTAACAAATATGTGCTTTGTGCCTGTTTTACTTGCCCCAGACCTGCCTGGGTAAATGCTTTGAAGAAAGTACGTGATTTTTCCCTGTCCTTGTTTAGAAACAATTTCTTGGATTTTACATCTAAGGATTTCCAACTTTTTGAGCCAACTAATGCGAGCAAATACTGATAATTTATTTCACCAATGGCACTGTTTTGGGCGGTAACGTCATAATTTAAATTCGAATACAATGAATCTACGCGAGAAAAATTTTTCTCTTTGTTTAATAGGTTTATCCAAATTGAGATGGCCTGCAATTTTTGATATGGATCTTTTATTTCCTCAACTAATTTTTCAGCATCTTCACCTCTTACCGTTAGCCTATTAAAGTAAAGATATTGATATTTCAGGTTGTCATTGAAGTTGCTGAAATTTTTAGGAGCATCGGTTGCGATCACTGAAAGGAGACTTGAGGCAATGCTAGAGAGTTCGGACGATTGACTTTGTGACAAATTTTGCAAATGAGGCAACGCTTCATCAAATGCGCCTGCCTCACACTTGGCAATACAATAATTCATGACCGCTTGCTGGCCACCCTCTGCA
>DASVUU010000668.1:0-6532 GCA_036386935.1 Cytophagaceae bacterium
TATGCTATCTCCTTGGCTGGTTAAATTTTGTTCTGGCACATCATTATAGCTTATTTTATAGGCAGTGTTAAGTTGTAAACCCTTTAAAACAATTGCACCCAATCCTCCACAAGTCTTTGGTTGCCTTGCGACTACGGTATAAGGAAGCTTGGATGTGCTTGGGCCAATAATAAGATCTTCGACCTCTGATTCAAGTGATAGACAAATATAATTATCTACCTTGACGTCTCTATATGTTCCAGGAGCCACGTCAAGTATGATTTTCCCCTCAGAAGTAGAAGTAAGCGCTAGAGGTGTAATCCAAGGATAGCTTACCCTGTAAGGGGTATTTGGGTTTAATCCAGAAATGGTAATCTTCCCCTTATCGCTACATGCGGGGTCAGACGCGGCAGTTTTGAAAACAGCCCCCCCGACAACACTCACTTTTAATTCTGCCTTTGCACTTTCACACGTACCTTGTACTTGGCTAATGAACCAACTAAAGTTGCCTGGAGCATCTGTTGATACCGCTGTAGGGTAATCCGTGCTTACAGTAGCAGAATTACTGGTATACCATTTTAGCTTTGCACCACCTCTATAGATGACCCTATTAGTTAGATCTGTGACAGTTGATCCCTGTCCCACGCAGAGGGGAGGGGCAGCGGTCACAATAGGAGCCGAGGGGCCTTCATATATAATTACATCGATTTGCGAGCGAATACTCTCTACGCCTCCGTTTATTTGGGAAACATAATAGGAGATGGTATCTGCAGTAGCTGTGGAAATGGTAGGGGGCGTTGAGCTTCCTGTACCACCCTCTGGTACAGTATACCATTTAAGATTAGTGCCGCCTGGAGTTGCCTCGGCCGTAAGTGGGAGAGGCGTGCTACCTACACAATATCTGTAAGGGCCGTCCACATAAGGGCTGTAGCAGCTCCTCACATTTACTGTATTATGATATACTTTCTCTTCCCCAGCTGCATTTTTAGTAACAAGGTTTACACTTACTACCCCCACTTTACTATACATACCCACCACTGCCTGAGGTGTGGTATTAATATAGGCCCGCTTAGGGGAGACATTTTCTCCCAGATCCCAACGGTACTCTACCGCACCAGCATCAAGCGCTGGAGTATAGGTGACGTTTTCGTTTAAGCACACCGGTGATTTGTCAAGTTCAAAGCCGCAGGTTTGAACTGTGACTTTAAATAATCTCACTTCACTTTCCAGCATCGGGAAAGGTGAAATTTTACTTTGATTTTTTGCTTTTACCGTCAAATCATATACTCCATTTGGCGTACTACCCCAATCTACAAACATCTTAAATGATCCTTGCCCCGTAGCCGGCGTAGAGGTTTTACGTAATATAGATGCTGTAGGTGGCAACCCATCCCATTGATATTCACATGCACTAAAATCTACTGGACTCACTTCATATTTGGCTTTGGTATTACCTTTGCAAACAATCAAATCACCGTAGATTACATTCGGTTTGGCAGGTGGAAGTTCGTTCAGCAATGTATATTCAAATTCCCACACCCTAAATGAACTTTCTGGTTTTTCTCCATCAAACTTGGTAAAATGAATTGCATGCGTTCCATAAGGAATATTAAATTTAATAGTATCTGACCAACGTGGTTTTTGGTTTTCGTTATCATTCGCTGGCTTGAATTTACCAAGATCCCACGTCTGTATAATCTTACCATCCATGAATATATTATATTTGGCATTTTGCTCAATCCAATTTATACGCATTCTCAGCCCATAGTTTCCCCCTGTTTCATTTCTTATAATATAAATATCTTTAGACCCCCCTTTCACACCATCTAATCTCCTTCCTCCATAGTGAGCTTCCTTGGACTCTTGATACTCACGGAAAGTATAGGAAGCAATTTGCCAGCCGGGCAAAACGGACTTTTTTTCCGCGCCTATAATGCCTCCTCTCTCCTTAGTCAAGGAAGGAGCAGGATTATCCATTACCTCTCGGTAAGCCTTATATTGAGGAGACAAATCCCCTATCTTTTCAGCCACGGCATAGCCGGCTCCATAATTTTTTTGCGCTGAGAATCCATTTTTGATAAATAAGGCATCGTACCCCATCCAACTATACCATTTCTCCATTTCATATTTAGTATGCTCATACATCGCCGGCGAGTTATATGCCGCGGTAAGATTATTCAATGGTATCCATTTTCCCATATATTGCACATTGGTTTCATGGCCTCCCTCATAAGCGATCACCCGTAGCTCGCTCCTCTTAGCATAGGCTAAAAGATCTTCAAATTCGTTGCCCTCACAATTTGAGTTAGCATCTGTACGACATCCACCTTCTGCTCCAAATTGGCCGTACCGCTTATTAGTTTCTTTGTACAACTCTTCAAAAATTTTATCGACAGACCATGCTTTTACCTCTTCAATAAGGGCAAGATTTTGAATATTTATTGCATCCTTTTGAGCTTGCGTAGCATCTGCGGGCTCAGGGATAAATGGTGGGTTTGGTACATTAAAATAATTAGCGACGGCTAGGCCATAGAGGTATTTTTTGGATGTACCTACACCAAATTGCTTATCTAAAAACTCTACACCCTCCCTTCCAATGAACCAATAATCCTGACCCACGCCATAAGCATGTTGACCGGCCAATACTGCCCTTATCCTTCCACCTACTCCCCCCTGGTCTGCAAACCCGAATTCTTTGGCAAATTCATCCATGAACTGTTTTAGTCTATAAGAAGGCCATCTTCTCCAGGCTCCATACGCTTTAAAAAGATTTCCTCCCCACCATTTGCCAGTGCCAACAGTTTCTGTCTCCAGCCCAATGCCCTTAGATGGGTCTCCCATTATAGTCCGATCCCCGTCTACAATAACCATGTTATAAACTGCGCTTGCCAACATAGGAGCCCCTAGAAATGCACCTCCTCCTCCTGTATTCCAAAGCTCGTTTCCGATTTCTATATATAGGTTAAGTGTCGGTTTTAGTCTCGCCTTGACTAATTTTGCCAATTCATGCATATAGTCCGGGTCAACCAATACGGGCACATTAGCGTAAAAATCTACATTTAAGTAGTTACATAAATCGATCGCTTTCTCCCAGGGATAGCATCTGCCCTGTTTAAAACTGTTACTCAACCAGGGATTACTAGCCCGCTCATCGAACGGATTGTCCGCTTCTGAAATGCGCATATCCTCTCCATTATAAACATTATTTTCAAAGGGGGCATTTGTAGGTGTGCGATGTTCCCACTTTCTTTCCATATTGCTATTAGCTCCTGATAGGCCCATCAGCCTCACCACCTGTAGCCCCCGCAAATATTCTTTGCATTCATCAGTTACCATGCGAGGGTCGTTTAAGCTATACCCGGGCCGCATAATTTGTATATCACTTACTCTCCCTTTTAATTTTAAATAGATAGCACCTAGTTTGACTACTTTTAAGTCAAAAGTGACCAGCCCATTTGACTCAACTTTATTTATTATTATAGCGTCAGTAGATGCGAGAGTCACCTGAGATAATGTCCCTTTATATTGGCAATGGAATAAATCACCAATCTGCACCTTCAAATTAGGGTTTTGATCAGGATTTAAACTTACCAACACGGTATGCTCTTTATCCTCTCTCGGCCATCCATCTTTTCCTAGGAAAACCATCGCATGACCGCCAGATGCATTTCCCATATTTGCCGATCCATAATTAGCGCCATATTCTGAATTGATCATATTCCAACAATTGGTAAACTCAGGAGAAATATGTCCACCCATATGCGGTGTTGGTTTAGAGGAAGGTTCACATGGCTGGGCATAAAGCGACCCTGTATTTAAAATTAAACCACTCAGGGTTAACATCAGTACCATCTCTTTTAGGGAGATATATCTCACCCACATCATGCGTATAAGACCATCTACGAAGTTAATTTTCATAATTGTATAAACTACTTGTCTAGATTTTATACAATTATATATAAAATATTTACATTAAAAAAGACAATAAAATCTTAGAAAAATCCATTCAAATTAATAATTCTGCGCTATAATGTTTGGCAGGATTATTAATATTATCCTATAAATTAGATAATTAGGTTTTAATTGTAAAAATAGTGAGCCACGCTTAGATGTTTTACTTATTATTAGAAAAATGCAAAAAAATTTGTTGGTGTTGGCGGATAAGTTTAAATTCGACATCATGCGATCTGCGTTGCTACGAGTTCGTAAAATTTAGATTTTTAAACCCTCAGTGTTTCTATGTTACAAAGTAAAACCAAACTATGCATCGTATTTATTATTCTAATGGCAACGCAATTTCTAGCATCTGGAAAGGGAGCGGTAGATCTCTCCGGGGCAGATACAATCCCAGGTTATACTCTTTTTTACTTTCGTGATGACGCAGGGAGTAAGCGAAGTGACAATTTTATAATAGCCAATTATCGAGACTTATTTAAGCTAAATAATACACAGCTGAGTACCAATATCACAAGGCAAACTAATGAGGTACTCTGGTTGAATTTTAAGTTTAAAACTCCCTTTCAAAGGGATCTATTGATTGAACTGTCCCCGTACTATCAAAAAGTTACTTTTTATTATTTTACAAAGGACTCTTTACTCCATAGCTATGTCGTACAATCAGCTTCTTCAATTCCAAGAAGGAAATATGTGACAAATAACATCTTTGTTGATTTGCCCTCTAATACAATAAATAATTACTTTCTTAAGTATGAATTTAATAATCATTTCAAAGTTGCAGGGTTTCATATCAGGACTTTTTCTGAAATTTTTAATAAAAATTCCATCACAATAATTTTAAATTCTATCCTCTTTACCTCGATTCTTATAATCTTTTTTCTATCAGTCATTTTTTATGTTCTAAATAAGGAGCTCCGATATCTATTCTATGGTTTGTACACTATGTTTTTCGGTCTATATGCCGCATCATGCCTTGACATATGGTATATAATTCCTTTTTTCAATAGGGTGTCGGATTTTTCCCATTCAACATTTGTTTACTATGTCCCGTTTTCGTTGTCGACAGTGTTTTTTTCGCTCTATATCTTAAGCTCAATTAGGGATACCAAAACAAATCTTGCGATAATAATTTTATATGGGTTCTTGGTTCTCAAAGCAGCCACCCTCTTAATTTCGGTTTTTGACTCAAAGATCATAGAACTGTTAATTATTAGATATTTTTCTAAACTAGATGTCATTATATACGCCTCTTTACTAGCTGTGATGGCCACAGTATTCGCAAAAAAAAATGCTTTAACCCATCTATGGTTGGCGTTTGGGATTCTTGTGATGTTTATCGGGCAAATCAATCACCAGTTATCAGGTGGCGATCTTCCAGCTATATTTGCCTTTATGTGTTTCGATATTTTATGGTTTGGTATAGGTCTTTCAATCAGTTATAGACTTACTAAAAATGAAAAAATAAAGGCGTTAAACGGTATTATAGCCCTTAAAAATAATTACAATAAAGAACTTGAAGAGACTGTACAGCAACGAACTTTACAGTTACAAGAAAAGATTACAATTATAGATGAATTGAATGATATATTAAAAGTCAACAACCTAAGCTTGTCAGAAAATGTTGCCCATTTAGAAAAAGTACGAATTTTAAATAAAGAGTTAAGTTTTGAGGAGTTTAAGGCACAATTCCCAGATAAGGAAACATGTCTTCAATTATTAACCAATCTAAAATGGAAGGACGGATTCTTTTGCAGTGAATGTGGAAATACAGAATCCTTTAAGTTAATAATAACAAGTCCCTTTTTAAGGAAGTGTAGCAGGTGCTCAAAAGTTCATTCACCTACGAACAACACACTATTCCATAACGTGAAATTTCCTCTAGAAAAAGCGTTTTATATCCTGTTCCTTTCCACGTCAGGCAAAAAGTATACAATCGAGGCGATAAGCGAGATACTTTCCCTACGTTCTGCTACAATAGCCAATTTTAAGAAGAAGATTGAAGAGGCTCAGGAAGTGAAGAAGTTTTCTAAGAACCCTAATATGACTTGGCAGGACTTAATCATTTAGTATTTACATATCCTAATGCTAAGCAGTTGGGGGGGACACCTAAAATTCTATTTGTAATTCTACTCACCTTAGGTTATATAACGAAGGAATTGTTTAGCATTTGACATTTTTTGATGAATAATTTTAGGGCTATATGATCGAGGTTAAAAGTACGCTAGCAAATTGGCTATTTTTTAAGGTATATATTAATCCTTAAGCTATAGAATTAAGTAGTAGAAATATTTTGAAATGAGAATATCTAGATAGATATCTACATCTTAAATCAATAAAATTTTTTGCTTAGATTTTCTTAAATATAACTTTTGATGGAAAATAGCTAGTGTGCTACATTGGATTGGTGCCTTTGATTGTTGAAAAAAGAATACGAAGGAGTCTAAGTGCAACCCTTCCCAAAAATAGGACTATAATTTAAGCGACAAAATTGTAACTTAATATAGTCAATATGAAAAAGCAAAGATTCACAGAAGCACAGATTGTAAAAGCTTTAAAAGAGCATGAAGCGGGGCGGAATGTTGAGGACATTAGCCGA
>DASVUU010000669.1:0-2356 GCA_036386935.1 Cytophagaceae bacterium
TTTAGGTATAAGGAGGATGCGTAGTATTGTGAAAAAATGGGATCTTGACCGTAAGAGTTAATAGAAAATATACTGAAGATGCCTACGAAAAATGAAAAACACAGACCCACCCTTTGACCTGTACGACAGGCAAATATTGAATTGTAGGTAGTTCGATCAAAAATCACGAAAAAATCTTAGGTTTAAGCATGTAAAAGCATTTTGCCCCGAATTGTTGGCTACGAAGGATTTAGGCAGGGGGTTTCCTTTGTCAATGGGTCTTTACGTATTTCTTTTTCTTTGTGTCGACTTTTTTCTTAGCTTTTTTTGTACGCTTTTTTACTTTCTTGTTGACCTTCTTCCTGGTGATATCGTCTACCTTCTTCTTTTTGTCAACTTCTTTTTTCTTTTTTCTTAAGTATTGCTTCTCCTCCTTGGACATCCCTTCCTTGTTCATCTTATCAAGTTCTTCCTGGGATTTGTCCTTGTCCTTTTTGTTTTTGCGAGAGTTTCCAGAGCTGCCGCGCTTTTGATCTTTTTCCTCTTTGAGGTCGGCGCCAACGTCTTCACTGACCTCATCTGTTTCATCTACCTCGTCTTTGGTTTCATCTGGCTCCGGTTCCGGCTCTGCAGGCTCCTCTTGTACTTCTTCCTTGTCTTCGTCGTTGGTATCGTCTTGCGCATAGGTATAGCTAGCGATACTCAGGGATAGAAGTAGGAAGGTCCAAAATAACAATGATTTCATTAAGCGCACTATTTAAGGTCTATGCTAAGGTGTTGAAGCAAAAGCTGAGGAATAAATGAATCCTAATAAAAGCAAATGCACTACAAATTGCAAATTAACAATAATAAAGCCAAGTAAAACAGAAAAGGGAGGCCCGTGGCCTCCCTTTTCTGTTTTCTAAACCTCACTGCTACCCCTTTAAACCCTCGCAAGCTTTCTGTTTCCACCACTCACATTTCTTGTTTTAAACATTATTTTGTCACTCTTTTTGTCGAACTTATTAGTAGAGTAATACTTTCTGCTGTCTTTGGTGCCATAGCTCTTCTTATTGTTATTTACCCGTTGCGATTTATTCTTTTCATATCGTCCTTCAATTTTCGCAATTTTCTTTTCTGTGGCCCTATTTTTTTTCTCATTTGCCTGAGATCGTTTCTTTAACTCTTTAGCTCCCACCCAACTATTGTCTGTTGACTTTTTAGAGTTTAATAATGATAGAGTTTGAGCTTTTGCTGTAGCAGCTGATATCATCAGGAAGGCTACTATTATATGTATTGAATTTTTCATATCTATAATATTTAGTTTAATTAATCGGCCCTCCATCTGGCATTTAAGTCATCATTTTAGGCCATTTATTATTGTTTAAATTGTTATGAAAATATAACAGGGCGTTTTTTTAAAATGTTATAAAAACCTCTGAAGTCCCCGTCAAGTGTGGATAAATTAATTATTTAAAGAGTTCCATTACTCATTTTTCTTTTGGTATGTTTGAAAATACTTTGAGCCAGAAACAATCAAATTTTACGTTTACCAAAGCAAGCTTTCCGAAGAGTCTTTTGATGCTATCGGTGCTTTACTTCTGCCTGCCGGGCACACTTTTGTGTCAGTCATTGCTATGGGAAATTTCGGGAAATGGGTTAAAGGATACTTCTTACTTATATGGGACCATGCATGTTCGGGATGCACGGGTTTTTGGTTTCGGAGATTCGCTTTGGACTCGTTTTAATAAAAGCAGCGCATTTGCAGGGGAGATTATTTTGGAGGGCGCAGATAAAAAAGCACTTGCAAAGCATCTACTACTGCCAAAAGATACGTCTCTGAAAATGCTGATTGGCAAAGCAAACTACAAGAAAGTAAAGAAACTGGCTAAGCCACAGTTGGGGCCTTTTGCGATGTTGATCAACAGGATAAAGCCAATATATTTATCTGGTTTGATTACCGAGGTTCCCACTAAAGATGGCTATTCTGAACCCGTCGACATGTATTTTCAAAAAAAGGCGAAGAATCTTAATAAGGAACTCATCGGTCTAGAAGAGATAGAAGCCCAATTAAGGCTGATGAACATGTTTCCATTAAAGCAGCAGGCTGAGATGCTAGTCGCATCCATCAATAACATGGATAGCACAAAGCTTGAAATGGAACAAATGATGGAATTATATCTAAAGCAAGATCTAGAAGGATTGCAGCAGACTGTCAATGAAGCAGGGCTTTCTTTAGAGATGAGCAACGCCATGTTAGGGGAGCGAAATACAGCCATGGCAGAGAAGATCTCCACCTTAATAGTTAAGCAATCGATATTTATAGCGGTTGGTGCCGCACACCTTGGGGGAAAAGGTGGGCTCATTGATCTCTTGAAACAAAGAGGGTTTACCTTAA
>DASVUU010000670.1:0-4400 GCA_036386935.1 Cytophagaceae bacterium
TGTAAGGGCGATGCTTTCAATTGAGCATTCCTTTTGAGTGGGGGCGTCCCTCAAATTCTAACAGATTCCTCTGGAAAAGTTGAGTTTTAAAAGAGGCCAGGCTGACCAAATGGAGATTTTAATATCTAAGTATTCTTCATCCTTCGGGGCAGTGTACAGTATGACGAATCTGTATCTCGGGAGCAGTTTACTGAAAGATGTCCTTCATGTCTGCCCAGTCAATTTTAAGTAGACAATGAAAGCTAGACCCTCAATCGTCAGGCGACAAAATGGAAATTGACTGAATCAGGTTTTAGATCCTCCCTTTGTTAGGATGCAAAAGGTAGAATTTAATATCTAAGGTGTAAGAAAAGTATAGTTTGCCGCATGTCATTCTTAGGCACGAAGAATCTGTATCTCTGGAATGAGCAAAAAGCTAACGTATAGTTTTGGATCACCATTGCTAGTGAAGAATCACAAGTTGATCTTTTGCGAGAAGGATAGAACGGATACCCCGCAGGCGACGGCAGGAGCTGAGGAGTAGCAGTGAATAGCCTGGCCGCTTTTCGCGGCTCGCCCATGTAACGTTTGAATTTTTAGTCATTGTCCAAAGTGAAAGCCACTAGGATACATAAGATAATCGCCATGATCGCTACAATCCCTACTATGTCGAAGTTAACCAAAGCCCCCTCGGATTTGTAAAGTATGTGACCGGCCACTACTGTGCTTAAGCTTCCTGCCATCATTTGCATAGAGGAATTGATGCTAATTAGTTTCCCTCTAATGTTGCCTTCAAATTTCGAATTGATCAAAGCAATGGCAGAGACGTGACGGGCGGACGAGAATATAAAAAATGCGGTAGAGACCACTAAGGCCATGACATGAGAAGTAAGTGGGTAAATGGTCAGAAAGAAAACTGGTAAAATGGATATAAAATTGAAGATCATAAAAACTCCTTGTTTGCCGAACTTGTCTAACAACATTCCTACCATAGGCCCTGTAATGATAGTCGCAAGCCCTCCTAAAAAAAATAGAAAGCTCAAATTTGCAGGGTCGAATGACACATTGGAAATCATATAGGTGCTCAAGAACGGTAAAATGGTGAAGCCACCGGCCATGGTCAACAGGCACATAAAGACGATGGTCCAGGCGAAGTTCGACATTCTAAACAAGGCGAAAATTTTCAATGCTGAGTTTTTTCCTTTGGGTTCGATATGGGTGGTCATGGAAGGCAGAAAGATAACCGACATGACCAATACAAGAATATTGAGTAAGGCTAGAATGGTAAAAGCAATGTGCCAATTGAAATGATGAGTGAGATACAAACCCGCTGGTACACCTATTATTGCTGCGATGGAGTTGGCACCTATGACGATGCTAGTCGCCACACCGAGGCGAGATTTGCGGATAGAATCACCTAGAGCTGTCATAATCATTGCGCTTAGAACGCCCCCAAATGCTCCGGTGAACATTCTGCCAAAGAATAGGAAGTAATAGGTAGTCGACATGGAACAAAGGAATAAGCCTATGCAAAATCCGATGTAACAACATATCAATAGTTTCTTTCGATCGAACCTGTCTATAAAGAATGCACTGATAAAGCCAAAGATGGCCGCGCTGAAGGTATAGGCAGAAATGAGAAAGCTGTATTGTTTAGGCCCGATGTTAAAGTCCGCCATAAGCTGATGGCCCAGGGACATAAAAAACATGTAATCCATGAGGAAGGAAAACTGCACCAATGCCAAAATGAAGATAATCGCGTATTCAAAAACTTTTCCTTCAGTTTTGGTATGTGGCATTTCTAATGTAGGGGTTGCTGAAGAAGACATTGAACGAATTTTTTACAATCTCCTATACGCAGAAATTTGAAAAAAGGTGGTGGTAATGTGCAGTTTGTTTAATGAAAGGGAAAATAATTCCACATTCTAAAAATCTATTTAATAGAACTTACGTACTAATCTGGTAGCTATAGTTGCAGGTTTGTAAATTTTTGATTTTCTGATGATTAATATTTTTAGCCTGCGGTTGTATTTTTATTGTGACTATATTTTCTCTTTCATCGCCAGTACAGAAAGCCAGACTTAAATGAAAAAAACGTTAATACTTTTCGTGCTTTTTGCAGTCAATCTAGGACTGTCGGCACAATCCTTTGTCCTAAAAGGTAGGGCGGTAGATCTAAACGGTAAGGCAATAGCTGCAGTAGAAGTTGGAGTAGAATCTAACGAAAAAGTGGTAAGCAATAAAGAAGGCGTGTTTACACTCACACTCAAAGAGAAGCCTGAAATGCCATTTAAGGTAACAGCTACGAAAGAGGGATACGATATGTCCAATTTTGCTTTTTACGAGGACGATGACTTGCTAGAAGTGAAATTGAAAAAAGAATCAACACTAAACACCCTAAAAAGAAAAATTTCAACAAAGGAGGCAGCTCCGAAAGAGGAGACTGTAGATATACCAGCACCTGCAAATGCCTCTGCTAACAAGGATACGGTGGTGCTATCTATGAAAGACTCTTTGGAAGTAAAAGGGGACATTGTCTTAAATAAATACAAGGAAGATTTTTCAAGAATTTCGGACGATATCTTAAAAGAGAAGGTTCGTTTAGAACGTAAGAACTTTGAAATTTCTAAGGAAATTAATGAGATAACTAACAAACTAAAAACTGAAAAAAATATCAGCGTAAAGCAACGGGCTGAGCTTCAAAGATACCTTGTATCTCTCGAGTCGGCATTGAACGACAACCAACTTGCATTTTTAAGAGCTGAAGAAAGAACTCAAGGTCTTATTTTTAAACTAAAGAAAATCATACTTCAAAAGGATTCGATCAACCTAATTGCTAACCAGAAAATGCTGGTGGCTGAAAAGGATAAACTGACGTTAGAAAAGAAATTTCGCCGAAATCTGATTGTCTTTTCAGTTGTCACTTTCATTCTGATTTTGTTTGCATTGGTTTTTTATCTCATTGCTGAGAAGTTCAAAAAACAGAAGAAACAAATACAAGGCGTGAATAGAGAATTGGAAGCTGTGAAGAACGATCTGGAGCAACATGTGGAGGAAGTTGATAGGCAAAAGGAACAAATTGAAGAGAAGAATAAGCAGCTTGACGCCTTTGTTTACAAGGCTTCTCACGACATAAAAGGTCCTCTCAAATCCGTAATCGGTTTGACTAAGGTTGGAATTCAAACCATCACTGACCCCGAATCGGTAGAAATTTTTGGCCATATTTTAAAGAGCACAACGAAGTTAGATAATCTGGTCCTAGATCTGTTGACCTTGTCTAAGTCCAAACAAAGCAGCCTTGTAAAAACCAATATTAACCTATTAAATATGGTAGATGAAGTTTTGCTGAGTTTCAGCCACTCTGAGGCATTTGCCAAGATGAATTTTGAAAAGAATATCGCAGGAGATCTCACCTTCTTTTCTGATGAAAGACTGCTCTACTCAATTGTGCAGAATTTTATTGAAAACGGCATAAAGTATAGGGATGACAGCAAGTCAGAAAACTTCCTGAAAATAACGATGTCGGAAAATCACAACAATGAATTGACAATGGTTTTCGAGGACAATGGTATTGGTATCGATGACATACATAAAGACAAAATATTCAATATGTTCTATAAGGTAAATGAGAAGTCTAACGGTACAGGGCTGGGATTGCATATAGTAAAGATGAATATAGAAAAACTTGGAGGTGCGGTGGATCTTGAAAGTACAGCGGGAAAGGGATCAATATTTACCCTAGTATTCGTTAAGTCAAACTAGAATTTCTTTCATGAAAATATGGGATTTATAAAATTTATAATAGTTGCTGGTTTTTTATTGAGCGCTTCCTTAGGATGGTCCGCCGCAAAACCGTCAGGTATTGAGAAAAAAGGAGATAAGCTCTACCAGCAAAGCCTATACCCGGCTGCGCTGAAGCTTTATATGAAAGCTTTCTCAAAAAATAAGACTAGAACAGAACTACACCTGAAGATTGCCAATACCTATTTAAATCTAAACCAACCCAAAGAGTCTGAAGTATGGTATAAGAAAGCTGAGAGCAATCCTGCAGTTTGGAAATCTATGGACAAGATGAGTTATGCAAAAGTTTTGTCCAGTAATGGCAAATATGCAGATAGCAGAGCAGTGCTGGAACAGTATTCAGTGGATAATTCTAAAGACAGTCGAACCAAGCGAATGTTGAACGTCCTTGATACCCTAGATGCCTTGCACAGGGATTCATTGAGGTATTCCGTAAGCGAGTTGTTAGTAAATTCTATTGAGTCTGATATACCGACCGCGATATACCAAAAAGAACTATTCATGATGTCTTCAAGGAAGGACCTTATCTCTACCCACAAGCATCATGTTTGGAACAACTATGCGACCTACAAGCTTCATCAAAGTCATATAAAAAAGATGGGAGCACTGACGGAGCCAAG
>DASVUU010000671.1:0-7637 GCA_036386935.1 Cytophagaceae bacterium
TATTAACTTTATAAAATTCTATTTTGGTGTCATTTACAGATCTTGAAGGCGCAATAATAGATAAAAAATATTTTTACAATAATCAATATTTGGATTTCGATAAAGATTTAATGATGTCTGGCATGAAATTTTGATTAAGACAAATGGAATCAAGGCCTACTAGGCTAAGTTATTCTAAAAAAGTTTGAAAATATTTTTGAAAAATCACTTGGAGTATAATGATAAGATTAATAATAATTTTTTTGCTAAGTCTGTGTTTGAATGCCTCGCATACGGTATATGCACAAGACAAGGGCTCAAAAAAGAAATTGTTAGGGAAAGGTGTTAAAACTAAGAAAAATGGCTACAGGTCCGAGTTTCAATTTAGCTTTCCGAATATAAATCAAACGCCTTTTTATTATAACAGAGAAGATTTGAAGTTGATAGAAGCGCATGAATTTTACAAGGACTACAAGAAATTAAGGGTGGTTCTGGAGGATTATGTATCAAAGTTTGGAATTGAAAATTTTTATACCACTCGGAACGACCTTATTTGGAGATTGGCTCAATTGTACGAAACCCAAAATGAAAAGGAAAAGGCAAAGGCTTTATATAAAATTGTCCTGAAACACCATCGAGGGAAGGGCTTCACTCAAATCAAAACACATTTCGATACACTTAACTTAGATGATATCGACATGTTTGTCCCTTTGGAATACTACTATAATCTGGTAGAATACCGTAAAGCCATCGATACTTTGAAACCACCAAAGAGTGTCTTTTTAAACATGGGAGAGTTGGTAAACGATATGAAATATCCTGACTATGGCCCAGCTATGAATTTCAAAAGTAACATTTTGATTTTTACGAAAAGAAAGAAGGAGTTAACGGATACAAAGCTTTCTTATAGAGAGAATGAGGAATTGTACTTTTCAAAAAACTATGACGGATTTTGGGATGAAGCGCAACCGTTTGCAAAAGTGATCAATTCACATTGCAACGAAGGTTCAGCTTGCTTGAGCCGCGATGGTAAAACGATGTATTTTGCTCGGTGCAAAGTGCAAGACTACCAATATGATTGTATGGATTGCCTTGGTAGTTGCGATATTTATGTCACCCATCTGCAAAATGATAGTACCTGGAGTCACCCCCAGAATTTAGGGCCACATGTTAATTCTACTGCATGGGATTCTCAGCCTACGCTGTCGCATTCGGAGGATACTTTATTTTTCGCATCAGATAGAATCGGTGGATTTGGATTATCAGATATTTATTACTGTGTGAAGCAAGGTAAGACTTGGTCAAGCCCGAAAAATATGGGTCCAATAATAAATACCCGCGGAAACGAAGTAAGTCCATTTTACCATCCGGTGTATAACGTACTATATTTTAGCTCGACAGGTCAGTTGATGAATTTCGGGGACATAGATACGTTAGATTACACTTACAAAACTTTTGATATTTATAAGTCCTTAAACTTTCTAGGCAAATGGCAAGAGCCTAGAAATATCGGTCCACTTGTAAATGGAAAGGGTGACGAATATTATTTCACAATAGATTATGAGTCAAAAGACCTTTTTTATGCGAAGACCGATGTTCTTTCACCTAAAAATTTAGATTTATTTTCCTTCCCGCTTCCCATGGAAGCACAGCCTACCGCAAATACTAAGCTTGTAGGAACGCTTATTGACACGCTTACTGGAGATCCATTTAAGGGAATTGTCTCTATCATCGATTTGAAAAACGGCATCGAAGTGGCACCGAAATATATGCGTGAGGACGGGAGCTATGAGTTTGACCTCATTGATGACAACGATTATTTATTGGTAATACAAGGAGATGACTTCTTTAGAATAGAAGAAAAGTTACACCTTGATGGAGATACTAGTATAAATTTAAAAACGAAGTCAATCAAGTATAATAAATGGAAGTTTGACCATCTGGAGTTCTCAAATGGACAGGCCGAAATATTGCCGGAAATGGAGGAGGATTTAGATAAGGTCGTCAATTTCATGGTCGATCATCCCAATTTTGATCTAAAGATTTCGGGACACACGGACTCAGATGGAAATGCAGATTTCAATCTTAAACTGTCTCAACGAAGAGCAGATGCGATAAAGGAGTTTTTAGTAGAAAAGGGTGCTATTGATCGGAAAAGAATACAATCCTTTGGATTTGGAGACACAAAGCCTATTGTAGAGGAGAAAAATGAAACTCATAAAAGTATTAATCGGAGGGTGGAGTTTGAGTTGATAAATACCGATACGAAAAAGAAGTAGGCTAATTTTCAAAGCCACCTAAACAAAAGCTATCAATATTTTCTATTCAATATCTCACTCAATATGATTGCGGTCTTCAAATCATCGGGATTTTTAAGCATTTCCTGAACTTTGTTACTTGACGAATTTTTCGTTAGAGTATAAGGTTGGAGATGCTCGTCATCAAGTGCAATCCTTTGATTCTTTAATAGCAAGGCGTCTTGCCTGTCTTTTTGTATTTTGAGTTTAGCTGTTAGATCTTCATCGCCCGCGGCTTTTTCATAATCTATCTTTGTGTATTTAGGAACGGGTATTTCTACAAGTTCAGGAGCAGTTACCTTCCTTGAATTTTTATCCAATTCATCAAAAAAGTCATTAAACTTAAAAGGCTTTTTGGCGACAGGTTTTGTGGGTAACGTTTTCAAAAGTTTCCTTTGGGAGGTAAAAGGGGAGGTGCTTTTTACGGGTTTCGAGGCCTCCATTTTTTTCACTTCTGGCTTTACTTCTACATCTGCCGGTAGAGTCTTACCTGCTTTTCTTACCTGGTTTACCAACCATATGATAAAAATGATGACGTAAAAGTAAATCTTGTAACTATCCATTACGACAATTTAGGAATTTCCCTTTAGACCTAGCCTTTCTGTCCAAATACTTTTTTCAAAATATCAGTCACACGTGCTGCTGGATCTTTACGTATCTTCAATTCTTCGTCAGCTACTACGACAAACAACCCCTTGAGAGCCTTATTTGTAGTATATCTTGTGAGGTCCGTATCCACTTTAGAAACCATTGGTAATTTATTGTAAATAGTAGTGATTTCTTTCCATTTACTTGTAGCAAAGGTATTACCTAAAGCAGTAGTAATATGCGGTGCAAAAGCACTAAAAAGAGGAGAAAACGTAGTCTTTCTCAAATATCCTGTTGCGGCAGTATCGGGACCAGTGAGGATACTTTTTGCATCGGCAAAAGTCATTTGCTTAATTGCATTTACAAAAATTGGAGCTGCTTCTTTCGCTGCCTGCTCTGCAGCTCTATTTAGCGTAAGCTCAAACTCATCTACCTTTTTTCCATAGCCCAATTGTCTAAGCTTGGTAGCAACACGTTGTGCATCTTCGGGAAAAGGAATTCTAATTCTCATATTTTTATTGAAACCATCTAGCTGGTTTAATTGAGAGGAAGCATTTTTTGAACCTACTGAAAGCGCTTCTTTTAATCCATCAATAATATCACTTTCTGATAGGCCTTGAAGCGAGCCTGAGCTTGTTGGATTTGGTACATTTTTCGGAAGTTTTATTGTAGGTATTTTAAATTGACCGTACCCCACGGAAATCTGTACAAATAGAATGGAAGCTGTAAATAAGTATCCGAAACACTTTGAAGGTCTCATAAATTTTTTATTAATATTTATCCTGTATTCCAATTATAATGCCAAGGCCTATTCAACGATTTTATTCTCCTTATTTCTAAGAAAAAAAGAAAAAATGGAAGATGCTACAAGTCCCATAAGCAATGTTCCAAAAATAGCAGCCTGCAATTGATTTTCAGGTTGAAGGCTTAGTTTAATCTGCTGTAACGTAGTATTTATCTCTTCGGGTTTTAATTTTTTTTCAATCATTGCTTTTTCTGCCGCGTCTAGGTAGAAATTTTGAAAATCGCAGTTCAAATACCGGTAATAGAAAAATGTAGTAATGGCCAAAACCAATCCAGCTGCAATGGAAATAAGAATTCCGGAGAAGGTAGCCTGGCTAAACGTGATCGCACCGTCAAACTTATCTCGCTTGATGAGTCTCATTCCAAGAAATATTCCTAATACTAGAAGTATCAATCCGACGAAAGGCGAGTATGAGGCGAAGGGAGTTTTATAGAGCACAAAATAGTTCAGGCCATCCCAGATGGAGAGCACAATACCTATTAACAAACCAATATACAATGGGTTTTTCGAGATGGTCTTCATGTGGCAAAAATGAAAAACAATAGTAGAATATCCTATAGATACCTTACTATTGAGGATTCGAATTAACTAATGTGCGTGGGTTCTTTCTCAGGGTTCATGTAGAATTAATGCTAACTTTATAATAAAAAGATCAATGATTTTAATTGCAGACAGTGGCTCTACAAAGACATCTTGGAAACTGCTGACAGGAGGGGAGACTCAGTCTTTTTTCTCACAGGGGATCAATCCTTATTTCCAGAGGATAGATGAGATTAGGGAAAGCTTCCAAAAAGAGGTGGCTGGCTTAGCAGTTTATTATAATTCTGTACAACAATTCTTTTTTTACGGAACAGGATGTGGCAACGAGAACAATCGTCAAATCCTTAAAAAAATATTTGCTGAATATTTCCCTAACGCTGATGTCGAAATAAATACTGACTTATTGGGCGCGGCAAGAGGGGCATGCCGGCAAAGCGAAGCCATAGCCGGAATACTTGGAACTGGGTCTAACAGCTGTGTTTATAACGGTAGTAACGTCGTGTACAGCTTGCCCTCCTTAGGGTACATCTTAGGAGACGAGGGGAGTGGAGCGTTCTTAGGAAAAAAACTGATTCAGGCCTACCTTTCAAAAGAGTTAACACAGGAAAATGAAGCCAAGTTTAACTCAAAATACCAGCTCACGAAGGAGTCTATTCTAGAATCTGTATATAAGAAAAGTTTCCCCAATCGTTACTTAGCAAGCTTTGCAAAATTTCTTTATGAAGAATTGCCAAATGAGCAAATCTACAACATGGTTTCACTTGGGTTCCAAGACTTTTTTGATAAGATGATCTTGAAATATCCAGAGCAGACTACTTTGCCTGTGTGCCTTGTCGGCTCCATTGCATGGCATTTTAAAACACCGTTGTTAGAAGTAGCCAGGACCAACGATGTCAATATTAGGACAATAATTAAAGATCCTATCGATGGCTTAGTAGACTTCCATACTGCCTAACCTTGAATAAAATTCTAATAATCTTACTAACCATATCCGCGCTCATCGGAGAGGCTCAACAGTTAGTCGGCAAAGTGATTGGTGTGAAGGATGGCGATACAATTGAGGTGTTGATAGATGGGAAACCAATGAAAATCCGCTTGTTCGGAATTGATTGTCCAGAAAAGAAACAGGCATATGGTACCAAGGCCAAAGACTTTACTGCCAGCTTGAGTTTTGGCAAAACGGTGAGTATTCAAAGTAAAGGCACGGATAAATATAGAAGAATGCTCGGCTTTGTTTTCCTACCGGACGGCAGAAATCTAAATCATGAACTAGTGAAAGCAGGTTATGCCTGGAGGTACAAGTACAACAAAAATAATTTATTGTTAATGTTAGAAGCTCAGGCAAGGAATAAGCGGTTAGGCCTTTGGGCGGATGCTAAACCAATTCCACCCTGGGAGTTTAGGCATCCAAAAAAGACCTAAGATTTTATTGTAAACCTATTTTGCCACCTCGTTTGCCTGTCCCACAGGGATTTCTGCCACTACTCGATCTGCAATTTTTTTCATATTGTCGCCTACTATTTGGTAGACATTGCATGAATTAGAATTGTAGTGAGTCTTGAATTGATTCCCCGCGACCTGCTTCCCTTTATTGTCAAATATGGAAAAGTGTGTTGTAAATGTTCTTTCGTAGTTTAAGGCGGCTCTGTCAAGACAATTGTCATAGTTGGTCTTTACTTCAAATTGATTTATAAACACGTAATAATCGGTGTTGTATTTCGCATTGAAATAATTGAAAAAGTCTGGGTTTTTTATGATCACGCCAAAGTATTTTCCTGTCTCTTTTTCCTTAGCTTTTTTACTTGCTTCATCGGGTATCAACTTATCTTTCTGTTTAGCAAGCCAATTCTTGTTGCCTTTGCTTTTTGAGCCGTTTATCAAATCTTGAGGAGGATGGTAATAGGGATTTTCTAGGATTTCCTGATAGTTGTATGTCACGGATGCATAGATCTTATTTAGGTCGGAAATAGAATCCTTTATTTGCCCGCCCAATAAGTGAATGTTCTCATAGGCTGGGTGGTCTATAAGTGCATTCATTCTGCGTCGAAAAACTTGCCTCACCTTATTTCTTGGAATGTTGGACTTCGCAGCAATCTCATCATCAGCGTCAGAAAAATATAGATAAGGGTCGAAGGGAATGATAAGTACCTGTTTCATTGTAGGATCGAAGTCATAAGGCTTTTCAATGGCCAAGGCTACGGCAGGATTTACTTTCTTCTCTTCCACTTTGGCTACAGAAGGGGTAGTTTTTGCTACTACAGCCACTGGCCTGTCTTCGACAATCTGTTTAGGCTCTGGCTGCTTAGCTACCGTAACGGCTGGTTCAACAGTCTTCACTGTAGGACTTGGAGTCGCAAATGTTTTATCCGCTATGACAATCTGTTGCCCTGCTTTGATCTCCATGTTATTCAATTTCAAAAGATCATTTAACGGCACGTTATATTTTTTGGATAGGCTGTAAAGCGTCTCACCTGGCTGCACTTTATGGTATACTTTACTGTCGTCTTTTGCTTTGGACTGGTTGATCGCTTCTACGTTGTAGGGAATATTTATAACTTGTCCCACTTTCAAACCGTTTTCCAAGGCGGGATTTATTTCTAGCAGGTCAGATACTGCAACTCCATGTTTTGTAGAAATACCATAAACAGTCTCACCAGGAGAAATTAGGTACTGAATATGAATTTTACCATTTAGTTTGATCACCCCAACGGAGTCTCTGAATGAATGAGCAAATCCGGTAAAATTGAATGATAGCAAGAGAAGGATCTGGAAAATTCTTAGCATAAAATTGACATGTCTTGTCTTTATACTAATAAATATAAACAAGGTTATCACAACGTCTTGTATATAGGCTAACTATTTTCTTTTGCTAAGGGTATAAAAATAAAATGGCAGTTAGAATTATATTCTAACTGCCATTTGTTATAACGATGCTTCGGATTAAAGGAGCTTGATAATGTCGTTACCAAACGCAAACACCATCAACGCAAGCAATATCACCATTCCAACTTTCTGAGCTATTTCTAAGAATTTATCAGACGGCTTTCTGCCGGATACCATTTCGTATGCAAGGAAAACAACGTGGCCGCCATCAAGTGCGGGAATTGGAAGGAAGTTCATAAATGCTAAAACCATAGACAATAAGCCTACAAGGTTCCAGAAACGTAACCAATTCCAGTGGCCGCCGAATTCTTTTGCTATTCCTATTGGTCCGCTTAGCGAATCTCTTGCAGAAACCTCACCTTTAAAAATTTTTCCTAAACCTTTTATATTCGTCGTTATAGCTGAGAACGCAACTTCAGAGCCTTTCACAATAGATTTACCTATTCCGTATTTTTCAAAGGTTTCTTTTAATAAGAATTTTGGTAGAAAACCAAGTGTACCGTCGCCTTTCACGTTGGCTGTCAAGGTTACCTGATCACTTCCTC
>DASVUU010000672.1:0-2966 GCA_036386935.1 Cytophagaceae bacterium
GGTGCCATAGTTTAATATTGAGTTCTAAATGTAATAAGATAATCAGCGTAATCACTATTTTTACACAATGAATTTCTCTTCGCGCTTGCTGGAAAATGCCGTTGCCGAATTTTCTAAACTACCGGGTGTTGGACAAAAAACAGCTTTACGCCTTGTACTTCACCTGCTTAATCAACCCAACCCGGACGTTGAACGGTTTACTGATGCGCTGACACGTTTGAAAAGAGAAATTCGCTTTTGCGAAGTCTGTAAAAACATATCCGACAGCACTGTTTGCGAACTTTGTTCAAGTAACAAACGGGATAGATCACTGGTTTGTTTGGTGGAAGATACCCGCGACGTGATGGCGATAGAAAATACCAACCAGTTCAACGGGGTGTATCATGTGCTAGGAGGATTGATATCACCCATGGACGGCGTTGGGCCTTCTGATTTGAATATCGAAGCCATTGTAGAGCGGGTAAAAGAAGGCGAAATCCAGGAAGTGATTCTCGCCTTAAGCGCTACAATGGAAGGCGACACTACTATTTTTTATTTACACAAGAAGCTCAAAGAATTTCCCATTAAGTTTAGCACAATTGCCCGTGGAATTGCTTTTGGTGGTGAGATTGAATATGTTGATGAAATAACACTGGGCAGGTCGATAGTGACACGAGTTCCCTATGAAAGCTCTTTTAAGTAAAAATTTATGGAAAGAGCCTACAATAATGTTGTACAGATTGAAAATCTTATCGAGCAATTTTCCACACATGTACTTCCCGAGGATAAATGGACACACCAGGCACATCTTACCGTAGCATTCTGGTATTTGTTCAATTTTACGATAGACGAAGCTACATGTTATTTAAGAAGCGGTATTATCACTTACAATAGAGCACGAGGGAAAAGAAGTACTCCTACTGAAGGCTATCATGAAACCATTACACTGTTTTGGATTAAAGTCATTGATAATTATTTAAAAACCTTTCCGTCCAAGCTACTTCTTGAAAGTTGTAATGCATTTCTTAACAGTAAATTTTCTGAAAGAAACTACATTCTTAGCTTTTATAGCAAAGATATTTTAGCGACTTCAAACGCCCGGGCATTTTGGATTGAGCCAAATCTGCAAAATTTGGAAGTGGTGTGATTATGGTATCCAAATAAGTTTTAGCTTGACACTAGCTTATTGGGGGTAAATTTTCGTTTGGTTATTCGACTCTTGAAATTCGCTCACCCAAAGACATTATTGGTTATGAAAACGAAGAATGACAAAATAAAGGCATTTGATACCGTTAAAACTTTTAGGGATATTAAAGAAAAAATTGCGGCTGAAATTTCTACTATGAATTTGAAGAATTGCGTGAATATTTAAAACATCAGAAACTGAGGATTTCCAAATAAGGCACTACATCCAGTTGTCATTTCTCAACATTCAAACTTTCACATTTGCACCCTCTCATAATCATCCATCTTCGAAAAATCTAGCGTAAGCACTCCATCTTCATCCGGATAGAAAACAGGTTTAAACTTTGCCGACCAGACAATATCTTCAGATTTAAATGAAGTTCGTGAATGTACCGTTTGAGAGAATGTATCATCAAAAGCTTTAATCATCACCATAAATTCTGCATCGCCTTTTTCAAAATCCTTTTGACTTAGATTAAATAAGGGGCTTTCGTAGGTTATTGGATGTACAATTGTCCAGCTTAATGATAGCAAAGTGATTTTTTTCCGTTCCAGACTAAGGTTATAAAACTTTCGTGAACTTTTGCCATCAGCGTCTGGGGAATTTATGGTTAGAAGAACCTCTGATTCGACCTCTACTAACTGGTTGCTACGATGATTGGCTATCCGCAGCATTAATCCTTTGCCGTCGCCGTAGGGCGCAATGAGCATATTGCGACTATATACAATTTTGGCCATGGGCCTTGAAAACCGTCCATAAAGTAAACCCGTTGCAAGTGCAAAAGCCAAAAGTCCCATCATCGACTCGAAAGCGGCAACAAAACTTGTTAAGATTCCATTAGGGCTAATATGGCCGTAACCAACAGTGGATATAGTTTGGGCAGAAAAGAAAAACGCATCCAGAAACTTTTCAAACTCTGTTGTGCCGCTTAGCCCATTAAAATGTTCGGTACCAATAAGCACATAAATGCTAGCAAAGATTATGTTGATAAAGATGTAACAAACAAGGATAATCAGGCTGAACCTTCCCCAACCCATGGTGATAAGGGCGTTGTAAGTATCTGTAGTTCTAAAAAACGGCAAACCGATACGTTTGACATTCGATGCGCCATCACGGTTCAATGTACGCTGATGATTTAAGGTTGCTTTCGTGCCAAAGCCCAAATCATTCCCAGAAATTTTATTACCGCTTTCTTTTATCATGTTAATGCAATGGCCTTCTTTTTATAATACCGCCATTGGTTTCGGTTATTACATTCATTACTATAAAGGCCTTACGATCGATGATTTTCACTACTTCCTTAATTCTTGAGACTTCAAGACGTGTTACTACCGTGAAAATGATATCAATATCCTTGTCGTCGTATTGGTTACTGCCATACCCGCGCTCCCCTTTATAAATCGTCACACCCCGGCCAAGCTCATGGATAATGGCTTCTCTGATTTCTCTGCTTTTTGCCGATACAATAGTAACGCCTGTATATTCCTCAATTCCCTGAATAATAAAGTCGACCGTTTTAGAAGCCGCCAGATAAGTAAGAATGGAATAGAGAGCTGCTTCAATACTCAGCACAAATGCAGCAATGCAAAAAATAACAACGTTAATAATCAGGATGATATCACCAATGGAGAAAACGCTTTTTTTGTTGATATATACCGCGATAATCTCTGTACCGTCTAACACGCATCCGCCCCGCATGGCAAGGCCTATTCCTGCACCGAGAAAAAAGCCACCAAAGATTGCTATCAGTAGTTTATCATTCGTTATTACCGGAAAGTCGAAGAAGAAGATTGTCGCAGCA
>DASVUU010000673.1:0-2524 GCA_036386935.1 Cytophagaceae bacterium
AGAAACGTTGATATTTGATAAAACCAAGTTCATAGGTACTTCCAATCATGATGGAAAGGTTGTCCATGGCCGCTCCAATGGAGACTCCCTTTTGCATCGCAAGTTGGTTGTCTATTATCAGTTCATACTGTGGATAATTGGCACTAAAGAAGGTGAAAATACCGGTTATTTCAGGGCGTCTTTTCAAAGTGTCCATGAATTCATTACTAACTTTTTCAAGTTCTTTGTAATTTCCTGTATTTGTCTTGTCTAATAATTGGAGCGCAAAACCTCCGGCTGCACCATAACCCGGCACTGCTGGTGGATCAAAGAATTCTATTACAGCACCAGGGATTGACTCAGTCTTCGATTCTAGCTCGTGAATAATCTCTCTCACGGTATGCTTTCTTTTATCCCATGGCTTCAAATTGATAAGACATGTACCTGCATTCGAACCACGACCTTCGGTGAGAACTTCATAACCTGCAAGTGAGGATACAGAGGCTACGCCTTCAACATCTTTGATAATAGCCTGTAGATGCTTGGCAACATCATTTGTTCTTTCCAAAGTGGCGCCTGGAGGCGTCTGCACAATGGCGTACAACATTCCCTGATCTTCACTAGGAATGAAACCTGAAGGCATATAGCTGCTTATACCAAATATTCCGAAACCAAACGCAGTCAACAGCCCAAAAGTTATTAGCGGTCTATTTACTATTCGTTTAAGCAGGCCAGCATATTTTCCGGTGAGTTTTTCAAACTGTCGATTGAACGCATCGAGTACCCTATTAATCACAGACTTACTTCTAGGCTTTCCATGGTTGTTCTTCAAAATCATGGCGCAAAGAACAGGTGTCAGGGTAAGTGCGACTACTCCTGAAAGAACAATTGAAGTTGCCATTGTTATAGCAAACTGTCGGTAGAATACACCTACCGGCCCGCTCATAAAAGCTACTGGCACAAACACTGCCGTCATCAGTAGGGTAATAGCTATTACCGCCCCGCTTATTTCACCTAATACCTTTTTCACTGCTTTAAATGGCGAGAGATGTTCTTCTTCCATCTTGGCATGCACCGCTTCTACCACTACAATTGCATCATCGACGACTATACCAATCGCCAGAACAAGTGCAAACAGGGTGATCATATTGATCGTAAGGCCGAACATCTGCATGAAGAAAAATGCTCCAATGAGAGATACCGGTACAGCAATGGTAGGAATGAGCGTTGATCTCCAATCGCCGAGGAAAAGGAATACGACAAGTGCCACAAGGATAAAGGCTTCACCTAAGGTATGAATCACTTTTTCTGTAGAGGCATCGAGGAAGTTTGAAACGTCATAACTAATCTCATAATCCATCCCTGGAGGAAAAGTGGTTTTCTTTAAATGTTCCAACTTCGCCTTTACATCGCCAATTACCTCACTTGCATTACTTCCGTAGGTCTGTTTTAATACAATAGCTGCTGATGGATAGCCATCAAGATTAGAATAAATGTCGTAATACTCGCTGCCCAACTCGACGTTGGCGATATCTTTTAAGTGAATGTTTTCTCCATCGGGGTTGGCCTTAACGATGACGTTTTTGTATTGGTCTGCATCACTAAATCTTCCAGAGTAGGTAAGTACATATTCAAGAGCCTCTGCACGTTTTCCATCCGCCCTTCCAATTCGTCCTGGAGATCCTATAACGCTTTGCTCCGCCAATGCTTTCATTACTTCTTCTGAGGAGATATTGTAGGCACGCATTCTATCTGGTTTAAGCCAGACCCTCATCGCATATTGCCTACTTCCAAGGATTCTGGCTTGTCCTATACCGTTAATTCTTTGAAGCTCTGGAATCATGTTCACTCCCGCAAAATTGAAGAGGAAGTTCATGTTCGCATTCTTGTCCTTGCTGTAAAGGTTCACATACATCAGCATGCTGGGCATGATCGGAGAAACAATTACACCTTCTCTTTGAACCAATGGGGGAAGCCTGTTCAACACTTGCGCAATACGGGTATTTACCTGCACCATCGCATTCGAGGGGTCTACACCCGGGTTGAATACTATTTGAATATTTGCCTCACCTGCACTGGTAGCATCTGAAGTCATGTACCTCATGCCCCAAACTCCGTTAATTGCTTGCTCTAACGGTATTAAAACATTTTCTGTCAATACCTTGGCGCTCGAGCCAGGATATGACGCACTTACCATCACCATTGGAGGCGCGATCTCAGGGAACTGAGATGTAGGAAGTGTATTAATTGCTAGGACTCCCATGAATATTATCACCAAGGATAATACAATAGCGAGTACTGGCCTCTTTATAAATTTGCTAAACATCGCTCGTTTCTTTTAGATAGTACAAACTACTCTGAATACACTTTTAAATAACTCATCACTCTCGCGATATTCATATACACATATTTGATTTTTTCTCCATCCCGCACCTTCCTCAAACCCTCGAAGAGTATCTGCTCATTTTCTTTTAATCCGTCTTTCACAACATATAGATCGGGCATCTCCGCTGCGATGGTTATCTCACGCTGTCTGACGGTGCTG
>DASVUU010000674.1:0-5928 GCA_036386935.1 Cytophagaceae bacterium
ATGCAGGTCTATAAGTTTATTATCACTGCTACCTTATTTTTATTAAGTAACTCTATCTTCCCTCAGAATAGCGACTACACCTGCAAAAGTTTTACCAGTGAACAGGGTTTATCCAACAGTACCATTCAAGCCGTTACCCAAGACAAAAATGGATTTATTTGGGTGGCTACTTATGATGGGTTAAATAAATTTGATGGTGTCAGTTTTCAGGAATACCGCCACAAAAAAGATAGAAAGAATAGTCTAAGCAGCAATTTTATAAACAATGTTTTCTGCGACAGCAAGAAAAGACTATGGATAGCAAATACCAAGGGTCTTGACCTATATAACTATGAAACAGACGACTTCAAACGATATACGCCAACAGTAAAAAGAAAAGATTATACTGGGGCCAATCTAATTTTTGAAGACTCAGAGGGAAAGATCTGGACTAGCACTGAAGAAGCTCTTCAATATTATGACACTATTTCTAATAAATTAGAAATTTTCAAGCCCGACGGCAATGATATTGGATGGAATATAACTCAGGTACAAAGCATGGCAGAGGATAGCTATCGCAATTATTATTTCATAAGAAATAATGAGCTAGTCTATTTCAATAAAAAAAATAAAAGTATAAAGACGATCCTCAAGGGGTCTACCGCTGTCCAGCCAATAAATTTATATAAGGATAAGGCGAATAACCTTTGGATTGCTACTACCGACGGCTTGTGCAAGTATAATTTAGACACCAAATCACCTAAATGGTATCGACACATAGAAAATGACCCTTCGAGTCTTATTTGCAATACTATAATTGCAATAAGTGAAGATGCTAACAACATAATTTGGGTCGGTACAACGAAAGGGCTCCACTCCTTCAATCAAAAATTGGATAATTTCACAAGCTTTAACAATAATTCAAATGTAAAGCTTAGTGACTTGGCAATTTTCTCAATGTTTCAGGACAACAATAATCAGTTGTGGGTTGGTACATATAACGGCTTAAATCAGATTTACAAGCCATATAAAAAGTTCTACAGCTTTACACACAGTTCAGACATAGCAGGTGGCTTGCTCTCAAATCAGGTCACTGCCCTATCATATGATAGCACGAAGTATGTTTGGGTCGCCACCATTAATGGAGTTAACAGATTTGATATTAAAAACAAATCTTTTGATCAATTCCAAAGAAATAATAACGATGTATTTAGTCTGTCTAACGATGTTTGTCGGACCTTACATGTAGATAAAGAGTTTGTCTGGATTTCTACAGAAGGTGGACTAAATATTTATGACATTAACAATAAAAAATTTATAAATGGTGAAAATTACAAATTAGTAAAAGGGAAAAATAAATTTATTGATCTCGTGTTTGCTAACTTGAATGTATTAGACCTTTGGAGGCTAGGCGAACTTTTTAATAACGGTAACGGCGATCTATATTATTCATGTAGGGACAGCTTAACTATATTTAGTAGAAAGGAAAATAAGATAAAAGTATTTTATAACAAGGATAAAAACGGCGGTAGTCTCATTGAGGGAAGTCACTCTATAATGCTAATTGACAGAAATGGCGATTTATGGATAACAACTAGCGTAGGAATAGATAAATTAAATGTCAAAACAAACAAAGTCACCCATTATACATATAATAGCAAAAGCAAGGGGTTAAACCATCCAGTGGTAAACGCAGTAGTGGAGGATTCAAAGGGAAGAATTTGGATAGGTACGCTAGAAGGGCTTAACTTACTAAAGTCTGACAATACGTTCGAACATTTCGGACAGGACCAAGGGCTGTCAAATGAATATATAAGAGCGATCCAGGTTCAAAATGAACGGTACTTGTGGGTAAGTACGCATAAGGGATTATCGAGGCTGGATTTAGAAGCAAAGCTGTTTGACAATTTTACGACTAAAGATGGGCTTTCGGGCAATGAATTTTATTCCTCGCAATGCAAAACTGAACATGGGATTATGTTATTTGGAGGCTCTCATGGCTTCACAACCTTCCACCCTGACAGTATTGCAAGGAATCCCTATGTTGGAAAAACAATTATCAAAAACTTATATATATTCAATGATATTGTTCTACCTGGTAGTTCAAATTTGAAACGACACATTACCGAGTCTACTGAATTAATATTAAATCATGACCAATCTTTTTTTTCCTTTGACCTGGTGGGTTTAAACTTCATAGATCCGCAAAGAACGGAGTATGCCTACAGATTAGAGGGGTTTGACAAACGTTGGAATTTCATCGGCACTTACAATAAAGTAGCGTTTACCAATTTAAATCCAGGCGAGTATACGTTGAGGGTAATGTGCGCTAATGCTGATAAGGTCTGGGGCAAAGAAACAAAACTGAAAATCACCATTCGTCCTCCTTTTTATAAAACCTGGTGGTTCATCTCCCTATGTTTCTTTAGTATTACAGCGTTGATTAGTTACTTGTATAAGTGGAGAACAAGTGAGCTAGATCGGAATAATAAACTGTTGGAGGAGACGGTTAGAATAAGAACCTCGGAGGCAGAGAATGCAAAAGTCGAAGCGGAGAAGGCAAGTCTTGCAAAAAGTGAATTTTTAGCCAACATGAGCCATGAAATACGCACGCCAATGAATGGGGTGATAGGCATGACAGAGCTTTTGATGAACACCGCATTGACACCAGAGCAAAGAGATTTTAGTGAAACAATCAAAAATAGTGGTGACTCGCTTCTAACAATCATCAACAACATCCTTGATTTCTCCAAAATAGAATCAGGGAAAATGGACATAGATCCCCATTCCTTTGGTTTGATAAAATGTATCGAAGACGTCCTGGATATATTTTCTCACAAGGCAGGTGAAAAAGGAATAGAACTTATTTATCTCATCGAAAATCGAGTACCCTCACAGGTTATAGGAGATAGCTCCAAACTAAAGCAGGTCCTTACCAATCTTATTGGAAATGCTTTAAAGTTTACGTCGGAAGGAGAAATATTTATCAAAGTTGGGGTGGGAGAAAAACCAATGGATGGCGAAAGCTTTGACCTGAAATTTGAGATTAAAGATACTGGTATTGGAATCCCTAAAGACAAGCATCAAAAACTATTTCAGTCTTTTTCGCAAGTAGACTCCTCTACTACCCGCAAATATGGCGGCACTGGCCTAGGACTCGCCATCAGCTATAAACTTATTAGCTTAATGAATGGAAGTATTTCCGTAGAGAGCGAAGAAGGAAAGGGAACCACCTTTATCTTTAATATTCAGGTAAAAGCTGCACCAAGTGCACCTCTAAAATATACCGGCATCAATTACCCAGAGCTAGAAAATAAGAGAATCTTAGTGGTAGATGACAACCCAACCAACCTCAATATCTTAAGATACCAGCTTGAATATTTAAGGGTAAAAATAACCTCTGCAGACTCGGCTAAAGAAGGACTCAAATATCTCAACGGTCCATCCAAATTTGATTTGATAATTAGTGATATGCAAATGCCTTCTATGGACGGCTCTCAGTTCGCATCCATAATAAAAGAGCAGCCTAACCTAAGAGATATTCCAATTATCTTGCTTACCTCTTTAGGAACAGATGTCCATAACCTAAAAAGAGCTCATGAACTATTTATCCATATTCTTGCAAAACCAGTCAAGCAAAAGCACCTGGTAAACACCATACTGGATGCCCTGAAATTGAAGGTAAAAGATCTTGCCTATATCACGCCAAAGCCTACTACGGTTGAAATGCTTCAGACACTTTATCCTATAAGCATTCTTGTGGCAGAAGACAATCCTACAAATCAAAAATTAGCTTTATATGTCCTAAAGAAACTAGGCTACAATGCAGACATAGCCGAGAACGGTTTGGAGGTCTTGAAGATGATTAAAAGTAAGAAATATGACCTCATATTAATGGATGTACAAATGCCTGAACTCGATGGCATCGAAGCAACCAAAGCAATTTTAAAAGACAGGGACCTAAAACACAGACCAGTCATCATCGCAGTTACAGCCAATGCCCTTCAGGAAGACAAAGAAACTTGCCTCAAAGCCGGAATGGATGATTACATCAGCAAGCCTTTCAAAATGGAAGACATAGCCACCGCTATAAAGAAGGCGGGGTTAAATCCCAAAAAATAACACGTGACTATATTAATGGACGGCCATTAAAATGTTAGCGTAAACAGCAAAACAATAAGCCATTGCAGAGGTTGTTGTTGCAATCATTGAACTTAGCTAACCCATATCATTTTGAAAATCTGTTACACGATTATTTTATTTATTATTTCTCTCAATAGTGTCGAGGCTCAGATAGCCGGTGACACGATCAAACCTGGCAAAGGGAACAGAGAAGACCAGCTTGAAGCAATAAAGAAAAGGAAAGAAGCACGCTTTAAGGATACTTTAGGTGCAGAACCAGTAAAAGCTGCCAGATTGGATACGACTATCTATAACAAGTATGGCGACCTATTGAGAGACGATACAGCATATAATAAAAGGCAGCCCATATGGAAGCCCGCGTTGCAAGTACTAGCCATAAATAGCCTTTTTATGGGATACAACCGTTATATCGCAAAAGCAGATTATGGTTATGTAGACCTACACACCTGGAGAACAAATTTAAAGTCAACTCCAGAGTGGGACACAGATGAATTTGGCATAAACTTTTTAGGACACCCATACCAAGGAACCCTTTATTTCAATGCTGCAAGGTCAAACGGTTTTAACTATTGGCAATCATTGCCATTCGCTTTCGGCGGTAGCTTGACTTGGGAATATTTTGGTGAAAATACCCTCCCATCGTTCAACGACATGATTTATACGCCAATAAATGGCGCTGCATTGGGGGAGATCCTTTACAGAATAAGCTCAAACATATTAGACGACCGAACAAGAGGCGCGAACCGCGCAATCAGAGAAGTTGCTGCTGGAATTATCAACCCAGTACGTGGTGTAAATAGGCTAATCCAAGGCAAAACGTTTAGAACAACAAATAAAGAAGTTTATCAAAAAGAGCCGTTGAATGTGACCTTGTTCGCAGGTATCCATAGACTCAATGAGGAAAGCGGCGATGTGTTTGGCAGGGGGCGAAATAAGGTAATGCTAAATATGCAATTCGATTATGGCAATCCTTTTGAAAATCGTAGGCGAAAACCATTCGATCTATTTAGACTTCGAACGGAATTTAGCACTGGAGGGAATGATACAATTGCGGGCACTGTCAATAATATAACGGGGTATGGAATATTATTCGGCAAAAACAAGAAAATAGGCAGCATGTCGGTTCTCACAGGCATTTTCCAATACTATGACTATTGGAATACCCGTAATTTTGTACTGGGCGCTTTAAGTTTTGGCGGAGGAGCTATCTCTAAACTACCATTAAGCAAGCAGATCAATCTCTACACAAATGTGCATTTAGGGATCATACCTCTTGCTGGAAATAGCAATAGAACTGCACCGGACTCCTCTGGATTACGCGATTATGTATACGCCTATGGAACACAAGCCAAAATAGAAAGTACTTTAAGCCTGAGTAAATATGCTTCGATAGCTTTAGTTTACTATCATTTTTGGATAAAAACATTTGAGGGGCTGGAAGGCAAAAACTCGATTGGAGTCTTTAGACCGAGACTTACCGTGAGAGTCTTTAAAAATGTGAGTATCGGTTACGAGCATTTTGGATATAGTACCAATCGTACCTTAAAGGAATATGCCGCTCAGAAAACTGGCATCACAGAACAAAAGATTTTTATTCAATTCTTTCTAGAAGATTCACAGCGAAGAGGTAGATATAATTAAAAGTGTCCACCGTTACCGACCAAACTTACCTTTGCAGATATTAGTCATAAGGACAGTTAGCGAAATAACCGGGTCAGTTAGAGGCAGGCGACACCTTGGCCACCAATAATTTATAGGATGCTATTGGTTTTTCTGCTTTTCAAGAATGATTATGTTCTTTACTTT
>DASVUU010000675.1:0-9740 GCA_036386935.1 Cytophagaceae bacterium
ATCAAGGGTCAGAAAAAAATCATGTTGGTAATAGGATCCAGAGACAAGATTAATCTAAAAAATCTTGAGAAATACGGTAAAGTAAAAGAGCTTACCCTAGAAGAAATCTTCGGATATTAAATTCGACGTTTCACTAAATAATATGCATTAGCTCGAGTATAACGTTTAATTGTTATACTCGGGCTTTTTCTTTTACTTAAGAGTCTGTCGTATCATCAATACAGTAAACTCAGTACGCCGATTTTGCGCATGTTCTTCCTCGGTAGTCGCGTTGGCAAACAACGGTTTGGTCTTACCATAACCTCTTGAGGAGAGTCTAGATTTGGGGATACCTCTTTCGATAAGATAGTTCATTACAGCAACTGCACGTTTCTGAGATAACTTCAAATTGAATTCATCATTTCCGCGGTTATCCGTATGGGCGCCAATTTGTATGATCAGATTAGGATTGTCCTTTAGTTTTTGTACTAGCTTATCTAGCTCCAACAAAGCTTGTGGTTGAAATTCCGAACTATTGTAGTCGTAGTAGATATTAGGAATTAAATTCTCTTCATTCAGCACCACTTCCTTGGTCTCTACCTTTACCTTCGCAATTGCAGCTGGCGGTTTTCCCTTACCCATGGTGGAAATAGGCGTTCTATCTGTATAGAAATTATCCTTTTGTGTTATCAACGTATATTCCTTTTCGGTATCTACCTCAAATTTAAACTTACCGTCGTTTTTAGTGGTTTGCTGCGCTACTTCCTTATCATCCTCATCCAATATTGAGACAGTCGCCCCAACTACCGGTACCTCTTTCTCCTTCTCCTTTTTCACAAGCTGACCTTCTATATTTACCTTTAAGATCTGTACTTGACTTTGATCCTGAAACTCGTACAGATCATCGCTGCCTGTTCCTCCTGGTCTATTTGAGCTGAAATAGCCAATGTATGGCTGACGTCCAATGCTAAGAGAAAAATCGTCGTAGGTACTATTTATTGGGATACCCAAATTCTCCACATCGGTAAAATTTTCACCATCTGCCTTGGCCACGTAAAGGTCAAGACCGCCAATACCAGGATGACCGTTAGATGAAAAAAAGAACCTCTTATCATCTGAAAGGTAAGGAAACATCTCGTTGCCTTTAGTATTTATAGTAGGTCCTAGGTTCTTTGGAGAAGTCCATTCGTCGCCTTTGCGTGTTACCATCCATATATCTGTCCCTCCCTGCCCACCTTTCATTTCGGAGGTAAAGAAGATAGTAGTGCCGTCTGGTGATAAATTTGGATGGCCACAAGAGTGGTTATCGCTGTTAAAAGATAACGCTTGAATATCCTTCCAATTTTCGTTCTCAATCTTAGCCTTGTAGATTTTCAACCTTTTTACACCACCCTTGCCTTTGGAATTGCGAGTGAAATAAATCTCAGTGAAATCTTTATTAAAGCACCCGGGACCATCATGGTATTTAGTGTTTAATTTGTCATGCAAACCATAGGAAACAGCAAATTTGCTTTGTCTAAAATTTGGCGAGTAATACATGTTGAGGTAGGGATTACCATCTCGTTCCGACACTTTAGATTTTCCCTTACCTTCCACAGTCTTAGCCGAAGTGAACATTAAGCCCTTTTGATATATCACTCCTCCAAAATCTGACTGCTTTGAATTTATAGCTTTTAGTTCCTTTATTTTATACCTGGCCGTATCGTCTTGATACAAGTGAAGACTGTCGCAGGCGCCCGATAGCAAAGCAGGTCTCTTATCACTCTTATCTACCTTAGAATATGCAGCGTACCATTTCTTCGCTTCAAGACACTTTCCGTTGGTTTGCAAAATTTGGGCATAGTAGAATTTATCTATCGCCTTGGATGATTTCATCTTTACGGCTTTGCTATACCACTTTTCGGCTTCACGGGTATTGTTTATCTGCCTATAGCTATCAGCCAGCTTTATAGTTGCTTCCTCAGATTTCTCTGACTGTAAAACACTTTGGTAAAGGTCGATCGCTTTTATATAGGAATGAGATTCATACAGCTTGTTTGCCTTCTCAAGCTTGGTCTGTGCCTGCGTACCCAAGGTTGAAAGCAGTATGAGAATAATGAATAGATAAAGCAATCTCATCATTAAAAGAATCTAGGTGTAATAATTTTGTTAATTCGAAAATCATGTTCAAAATTTAGCATGATCTCATGGGAACCTCCACCATACTTTGAGATGCCACTTATTCCCAAATCATGAGCATATCCGAATCGGAATTTTTTATAATGAACTGAAAGCAAAGCACACAGCGCCTCTTTGTTTCTATAGGATATCCCTGCGCCAAGAAAATCTTTGTAAAAGGCATTGAGATTAAGATCGAACTGTACAGGCGTACCTGAAGCAGCCTTTAGTAAGACGGAGGGCTTTAAACTGATTTGCTCATTTAATGAATACACATATCCTGTATTAAAAAAATAGTGCCTTTCTAGTCTAATGTCAGAAATAAGGGCGTCATCACTCTTCATCTTAAAGCTTACGATTCTAGGCACCCCTAGCCCAGCATAAAATTTTTCTGTATGGTAGAATAAGCCTGTACCGACATTAGGGTAAATTTTATTTACGTTGCCTAAGGTTGCATAAACATCGCTTTCATCATCAAACCTAACGGTCGATGGTGTAATCTTATAATTGGTTATTCCATATTGTAAGCCAAGATTCAAACTTCCCTTGCCGAGATTTATGCTGTAAGAGTATATCCCATTCACGTTAAGGGTTTGAAAAATAGAAATCTTATCATTGATAATAGTCAAACCCAACGCTACATTATCATTTTTCAAAGGGCTATGCAAAGAAAAGGTTGCCGTAGTCGGTGCTCCATCCATTCCAGTCCATTGGTTTCTGTACAAAGCTGTAGCACTAAGGGCACCTCTACTCCCCGCATAGGCTGGGTTGATGACAATGCTATTGAACATATACTGAGTATACATTGGGTCCTGTTGGCAGATAGCGTCAACAGAAATAAAAAAAACTAAAATGCATGAAAATAAGGCGGAGAAATACCTCTTAAAAAATTTCATTCCATATCTCAAAATCGGTCCCTTCTCAGAATGCATTTATATGTATTATATTTATCTAAAAAGGACTATAAAGCTTTTCATTGGGTCTGATCCGTCTCCCTTGTCTATGACATAGTAATATGTTCCGGCAGGCAATTTTCCTGGCAAGCCCGTCCTGCTACTAGTGCCTACCCATTTTACATTTTCATTGTCATATCCTGCTCCCTCATAAACCAAATCTCCCCAACGACTATAAATCTTGACCTTATTATCGGTATACAATTCGATATTTTTGATTCTTAAGTAATCGTTTACTCCATCGTCGTTTGGCGAAAATCCGCTAGGTATCGTAATTTCAGGAAGTAGCTCTTTTGGAGTAACCACTATGGGACCAGGTAATACATTTATTGTAACAAGTCCGGTAGCACACAAGGTAGGTTTTTCTATAAGGCATACGCTGTACTTGAATCTGTCTACTCCTGAAAAATTGGTTTTAGGATTGTAGACAAAGCCGAGTGAATCTAACACATAATTACCGCCCATTTCGGTTGTACCGTTAGCGGATATAATTTGATGAGGTGAATAGTAGTTATCATTGACAAATAATTTGGTATTTCTCAAAGCGGTGTTCGCTTTCGTCTCATCCTGGTCATCGACTACTTGGGGTATACAAAGTCTTTCAAGAACAAAGTCAGCTTCCAAACCTTCACCAGAAGCATACCACCATGTATTCAAAACTGCATCTTTGCCGATGGGTATTTTTGTCCCGGAGGCATCTTGGATAAGGTCCCCCCAGCTATGGCAACTGGTTCCTGTGCATCCCTCATAGTTCTTAATGACAACACTCTTATTAAACTCCTGATAGGATCTATAAAGAAGTTCGTCGTCCCAATAGATCTTGTGAGTAGGTACAGCAGTCTTAAGACTTTTTATAATGATACCATCAGGATTGCTTTGTATATTAAATAATGGCAGGTTAGCGAATCCATAGATTGGTCTAATTTGTACCTTAACATTACTGCCAGCGCTTACATCCTTTTCTAAGCCGTCAATGCCATCCCATTTAACTCCATTTGATCCATCCTTCAATGGGACAATATACTTAAGATCTGAACTTCTCTCCTGAAAGCCTGCCGTTCCATTAATATCCAGAAATACCTCCGCAAAACAGGGGGATGAGGATCGCACAGTAAACGTATACTTTAGAAAGGGGCAACCATCGACGCGCAGTTTTTCGCTAAAGACGACATTCTGAAAAGAACCTTGCAAATAATCGGGTGAGGTAAGGTACAGGTTATACCTAACTTCATTTAGAGATGCATTGTACCCTGCAAATTTTTTTATCGACAATTGGTCTGTAGAAAGTTTACCTGTAGCTCTAGGCCCCGTGGTGTTGACAAAGACGTTGATCATAGCCCCCCTCATACCATTCAAGTCTATCTCATATAACGTTCCTAGGCTTGGAGAAACTATAAACTTAGAAAAAACTTCTGTGGCTTCATTCAAAGTAGACAAGACCCAAGACTTTGAAAACACTCTTCCAGGTTTCACTACCTTCGATCCTTTGTCGGCTACAGTGATATCCAAATAGTTTAGCAAGATAGCTTGTGATGAAAAGACGCTGCCGGCTTTTTCATTAATTTCTAAAGAATAGACGCCCGTATCAGTGGGATTAAATATTATGGGCGCATAACCCCCACCAGCAAATGGACCCGCGCTGGCTTGACCTAAAGAATTAATAGATGGCTTGATAAGTTCTGGGCCAGAAACTACGGTGCCGGAGGGATTTTTGATGCGGTAATATGCATCAATCGCGGTAGATGTACCACCGCTAAAAGTTGCTCCGAAGCCAATATATACTGATTCGTTGGATGGGTTGGTAATGTAGAAATTGATTTTTTCATTAGCAGCCGCCATATAGCCACCAAACTTAGAGCCTCCCCCATTAATCAGAATCTTTACAGGCTTTCCTTGTTGCTCTATCTGGGCCGAGCCGTCAGCAAAGACATTAAAACTGAGTAAAAACAACAGTATACCTAGGGCATAATGCTTTAAGATGTTTTTATCACTTTTTATTCTTTTCATTAACAGAAATTACTTCGGGCTATATTAATAATAAGCAAATTTATCGAATAAAACTATTTAAAGGGTCCTAATCAGCAGGAATATCAATATATTTAAATAAAAAAGTGCAACTTTTGTTCCTGTTATTTCTTTTACGCAACGTAAACGGAATGGTCAATCATAAATAAATATTATATAAAAAATAAAAGATTTTTATCTTTGCAAATCAACATAAAAAAATAAATCTAATAATATGAGTGGACAAAAAATTACCATAAAAAATGGTGAGTTGCAGGTACCTGATAATCCTGTTATACCTTTTATTGAAGGAGATGGCACTGGTCCGGATATTTGGGCCGCATCTGTAAGGGTAATAGATGCAGCTGTGGAACTAGCATACAGCGGCAAAAAGAAGATTGAATGGAGAGAAGTATTGGCTGGCGAGAAAGCATTCAATAAAACTGGAGACTGGTTACCAAAGGAAACGTTAGATATTTTTAGAGAGTACCTTGTTGGAATAAAAGGACCACTTACTACTCCGGTAGGCGGTGGTATTCGATCTTTAAATGTTGCTTTAAGGCAAGAATTAGATCTTTATACATGCTTACGTCCTGTACGTTGGTTTCAAGGCGTACCTTCACCCGTGAAACAACCTGAGCTTTGCGACATGGTCATATTTAGAGAAAACACCGAGGATATTTATGCTGGTATCGAATGGATGGCTGGCACTCCTGAGGTAGCTAAATTGATGAAATTTTTAAATACAGAGATGGGTGTTAAAAAAATTCGTTTCCCAGAATCTTCTTCGCTCGGAATTAAACCAGTTTCCATAGAAGGAAGTGAAAGACTTATCAGAGCATCAATTGAATATGCGCTTAAACATAAAAAGCCTTCTGTAACGCTAGTACACAAAGGGAACATCATGAAATTCACAGAGGGTGGATTTAAGCAATGGGGTTACGCCTTGGCTGAAAGAGAGTTTGGCGACCAAGTATTTACATGGTCTACCTATGACAAATTGGTAGAGAAGGATGGTAAAGAAGCTGCCGATAAAGCACAAAGTGATGCTGTGAAAGCAGGCAAATTAATTATCAAAGACTCTATTGCAGATGCATTCCTTCAGCAAATCCTACTTCGTCCTGCGGACTACTCTGTTATTGCTACTCTAAATCTAAATGGTGACTACGTGTCTGATGCGTTAGCTGCAATAGTTGGTGGTATCGGTATTGCTCCGGGAGCTAATATAAATTACATGACGGGGCATGCAATTTTTGAGGCAACACACGGTACCGCGCCTAAATATGCTGGCTTGGACAAGGTAAACCCTGGCTCGGTAATTCTGTCTGGTGCTATGATGCTTGAGTTCTTAGGCTGGCTAGAAGCAGCTAACCTTATTTATGAAGGCCTTGAAAAATCAATTGCTAACAAAAGAGTGACCTATGATTTTGAGAGATTGATGGAAGGTGCTACCCTCCTAAAATGTTCTGAATTTGGAACTGAAATAATAAAAAATATGAAAGCTGCATCTGTAGCTGCATAAATTTAAAAACGGGGAAAAGCTAAATAATTTTCCCCGTTAATTTTTAGATTTCGTCTGAGTCATAGACAATCACCTTCTCCCAAAAAGTAGAACAATCCTCAAGAAATTTCTTATGTAAAGGATGAACCTGATAAAGGTCGTGTCCTTCCATCGAATCAAAAACAGTCAAAAGGTGGAAAGCGTATGTATGGTCAATAGCAGGCCTTCTAGTAGAGGAAGGGGTTCCTACCTTGCCGTATTTCACAGACTCTACCTGCAGTAATGATTTGATGCGTGTATTAAATAAAGCAATTTGCTCTGCGCTTAGGTCAGACTTCAGCCAAAAGTAAACGTTGTGAATCATCATAATTTTAATGAAATAGTAATATTTTGTTAGCGCTGGTGCTTTGTTTTACCGTAGAATTATTTTCAAATTGTTCTTTTTAGTTTAGCAAGAGCGTCCTCAGAAAGCGGCTTTGTAATGAAGTTGATCACATACTCATTATCCACGATTCTGTCTATATCCCTTTTACTGTCCGAACTAGAAAGGATAACTATCTTACATTTTTCTTTCAAATTTTCTGGAAAGTTTTCGTATTCAAACAGGAACACAAATCCGTCCACGATGGGCATATTGATATCGAGAAAAATAATATTAGGGAGCACTTCCAAATTATTTTTATTTTCATGCAAATACTCCAGAGCACTCTTCCCGGAGTTCTTCACAATGATATTTGTACAAAAACCCGTCAATTCTAATACCCTTTTATGAATAAAATTGTCTGTATCATTATCATCAACCAGCATAACCAGCTCAATATTACTTTCCTTCATAACTGTTCTATATTATTCAAATTAGGTAAAACTATTGTAAACTTTGTTCCTTTATTAATTTCAGATTTTAGGTCAATCGTTCCCTTCAACCTATTTATAGCATTCTTGACTATATATAGCCCTAAGCCTGATCCATATGAAGACTCTGATGCTCTATAAAACATTTCGAAAATCTTATCAATGTGTAGCGGGTCTATCCCGGTTCCATTGTCTTCTACCTCAATTGTACACCTATCATAATCCCCTCTCACTGTAATATTGATATAGGGAGAATTATCTTCAAATCTATGATATTTATAGGCATTAGATATTAAATTATTAATAATTGTTGAAATCCTGGTCGGGTCAGAGAAGAAGTCTGACCGTAAGTCAACATCCTGCACAACATTAATAAGTGCAGCATTCTCCATAAATTTTAGATTGGATAAAGTATCCGTAATTATCTCATTGAAATTAATCTTTTTAGCCTCTACTTCAGTTCTACTATTTCTCGAAAACTGGGTCAAATCCTTGATAAATAAATCAAGACTCTGCACACTCTTATTCATCATGTCCAGGTATACATTCAAATTTATATCTTTTGACTCTAACTTTGCAAGCTTTATTAATCCCATAACGGATCTTAAAGGTGCCTTTAAATCATGGCTGGCCTTATAAACGAAGCTGTCTAATTCAAAATTGGTATTGATCAATTCATTTTCTGTGATCTTTCGCTTGGTGATGTCATGACAATTAACAATTATGCCATTGATGACTTTGTCGGAGATGAGATTTACTGCTACGATTTCAAAAAACCTAAATTCATTGTTTAAATTCTTAACTCTTAATTGATCAAGTGTGTGATTAGCCCCCGGATCACCAAGTGTTTGGGACAATAGCTTATTAATAATATCATGCTCTTCTGCGTGCACCAAGTCGTTGAATTGCCCATCTATTAGTTGTATGGCTTCAAAACCTAAGATTCTGGAAACTGAATTACTTACAAATTTTATTTGCAATTCTTCTGAAAGAATTAACATCACGTCAGAAGAATTTTCAATCAATGCTCTAAATTTCTTTTCACTATCTTTTAAAATACCTTCGAGCTTCTTCCTTTCTGTGATATCTCTTAAGATCGCTTGATGTTTGCCATCGTTTAGCAGTTTAACCGACAACTCAACTGTAAACGGGGTGCCATCTTTTTTCTTCAATTTCCTCTCCAATAAGATAGACTGCTTATCCTTCATATCTGGTATCCTCAATAGAAAATTACTACCTGTGTTGGAAAAAGACATGTCTTTAATGTTCTTACCAATAAACTCCTCCATGGTATAACCAAACATTTCACAGGCTTTAGGATTGGCCTCAATAATCATCCCCATATTATCTGAAAGGTAGATACCGTCAGATGCCTGGTTCATCAAGGTTTTGTACTTAGTCTCGCTTTCTTTCAAAGCTATCTCCGCCATTTTTGCCTCGGTGATGTCTATATTGATGCCAAGTACTCCAGTCTTTTCGAATTGAGAAAAATGAAATGGCATCTTATTGACGTTCTTTACAAATGAGCGGCCGGTCCTATCAATAGAATGCTCTTCCGGAATAATCATTGCATTGCCACTTTCCACTATTTCGAGCTCTATTCTTCTGAACTCATCAGCTAGTTCTGGAGAGTAAAAATCGTAATCAGTTTTGCCTACCATTTCTTCTTCTGCTATCCCGTATGTCCTTGCACAAGATTTATTTACTAGTTTAAATCTTCCATTGTAGTCTTTCAAATAAATATTGTGTTCAAGACTATTGATAATCTCTTTCAAAATTCGCCTGTTCTCTTCTAACTTATTCTGGCTCTCAATTCGCTCCCTAATATCTATGGAGATTCCTAAAAGCCACGGGGTTTGGGAACCTTCCTTTTTGAACGGAATTTTGGTGGTTTCAAACAAGTATCTGTTTCCTCGTCGATCCTCGATTAATTCCTCATCTATAAATTTTCCAATATTTGTTTCAATAACCTCCTTGTCAGCCTTCATCGAGAGATCCGCCACAGCCTTAGGAAAGACATCATAGTCGTTTTTCCCTATGATGTTGACGGGGTCAACTCCTATCATGTCGGCGAAATTTTTATTGACAAAGACAAAATTGCAATTCTCATCCTTTAAAAAGATAGGATGAGGCACCAGGTCAACAACCTGCAAGAGCATCTTTTGATTTTCTTCAATTAACTGTTTATCCTTCAGCCGTTCGGTAATATCCATAGAAATTCCTAAGACCCCAGGCTTTTCTGAATACTCGCTAAAAAAAGGGATTTTTATTGTTTGCAAATAATGTACTTCGCC
>DASVUU010000676.1:0-3773 GCA_036386935.1 Cytophagaceae bacterium
CGATGCAGCAGGAAACTTAGTGTATAAAGGGACTGCCAGGAATTTCAACCCTATGATGGCTACCGCTGGAAATATCTGTATCGCCGAAGTAGAAGAATTAGTACCTGTTGGCTACCTAGATCCTAATGATATTCATACACCTGGAATTTATGTCCATCGCATCTTTCAAGGAAAAAATTATGAGAAAAGGATTGAGAATAGAACGGTATTGTAATAGATATTTTGTCTAATAGCTTTTGTCATATCATTATTCTTAATATTTGAAGTCATGTTAGATAAATTTGGAATAGCAAAAAGAATAGCTCAAGAAGTAAAGAACGGCTTCTATGTGAATCTAGGAATAGGTATTCCTACACTCGTGGCGAATTATATTCCTAAGCACCTGAGTGTAGTTTTGCAATCAGAAAATGGACTGCTGGGAATAGGGCCATTTCCTTCTGAAAGTGATGTAGACCCTGACCTTATTAATGCAGGAAAGCAAACCATAACTATGCTTGAAGGGTCTGCGCTTTTTAGTTCTGCCGAGAGTTTTGCTATGATAAGAAGTGGGAAGATCCATTTAACCATATTGGGTGCTATGGAGGTATCCGAGTCAGGGGATATTGCCAATTGGAAGATTCCTGGCAAAATGGTAAAGGGGATGGGAGGCGCGATGGATTTGGTCGCTTCTGCTAAGAACATTATTGTTGCCATGCAGCACAAAAGCAAGGATGGAGAATCCAAATTATTAAAAAACTGCTCATTGCCTCTTACAGGCATTAAGTGTGTAAAGAAAATTGTGACCGACCTTGCAGTGCTAGATGTGCTTCCAGAAGGCGGATTTAAACTGATTGAAAGGGCGCCTGGCGTAAGCGTTCAAGAGATCATGGATTCTACGGAAGGTAAACTCTTAGTAGAGGGCGAAATACCGGAGATGGTATTTTAATTTTTTAAATAATAAATCAACAAAGGCTTCAATTCTTGGTTATCTCATCTATGGATGAACTAGGTTTGAATAATTTCAATTAAGTTCATAGTTCCAAAATTTTAATAGATATAAAACATGAAATTTTTATTTTATCGTACGCAAGTTATAATTCTTGTGCTTGCATTGTCAATCTCCTGTGGTAAGAAAAAGGATTCCGAAAATGGTGCTCCTGATTGCGAAACCATCAATATCAATCTATTTTCATTAGAGCAAGACAAAACATTAGGCGCGCAAGTAGACTCTCAAATCGTCGCGCAATATCAAGATACTATTTTGGATCCAGCAAAATACCCAAAAGCATATGGCCACTTGCAAAGGATTACCGATAATATTTTAAAGGGTGGTAAAGTGAAACATAAAGACGACTTTGTATGGCAGGTAAGGATCATAAATCAGGATGTACTAAATGCGTTTTGTACACCAGGCGGCTATATTTATGTATACACAGGTATTATTAAATATCTTGAACATGAAGATGACCTAGCTGGTGTGATGGGCCATGAAATAGCACACGCTGATCTTAGACATTCCACCAAGTCGATGACGCGCGAATATGGCTTGCAGACCTTGTTTGATATCCTTTTAGGGAAAGATAAAGGCCAGTTAGTAAGAATAGCAAGTGGTTTAAAAGGCTTACAATACAGTAGATGCCATGAGTCTGAAGCCGACGATTTTTCCGTCCAGTATTTGCAGGCTACACCTTATAGATGCAATGGTGCGGCATCCTTCTTTGAAAAAATAGTTGCATCCGGTGGCAGCCGACAGCCTGTTTTTTTAAGCACTCACCCCGATCCAGGTGACAGAGTTAAAAACATAAATTCAAGAGCGACCTCTTTGGGATGTAAGACTGCTGGAAATACCAGCGATGCGCAATATCAAGATTTTAAAAATAGTCTTCCACAGTAAGCGGTTTGAGGCAAAACTAAAAAAGGGCCGTTAGGCCCTTTTTTAGTTTTGAATTTTGACAATTTTTAAGCTGGGTTCTGAAAATATTTTTTCAATAATTCCAACCCACCCCATGTGTTTAACAAGGCTTGTCCTTGGGCCTGTATTTCTGATAGACTTCTTGGTCTCCCGTTTCCAGACTTAGGGAACACTAAGTAGACGATATCATTCTCATGAACTCCACCAAACTTAGGACTACTGTTTATTCCCAAATCATTTGCGGCTTTAATAGACCCTTCTCCTAACTTACCTTCTGGTCCTACATCGGCGAAGATCGCATAAGTCATTTTATCTGTTTTGCTGTTATAAATCACAGCAAAGTCTCCAAGTTGAGCCTGTCCCGATGCTTTAAGCTCTGACGGAAGTACCATATAAGGAATCACTTCTGCATTTACATATTTTGAAGGATCACTGTTTGCTTTTAAGGGATCCGCTAAAGAAGTCATGGAAACATAGTATCCAGGTGCAGGGTCAGTAGACTTTTGAATAAGCGGAGTACCATTTTCTGCACTATTGTCAGTTGCCAACGCCCACCAATTACCTGGATAACCAGCCATTTCAAGATGGTCTAGTGCAATTGCATCATTCTGGTGATAAGCTTTAGGAGACCCGTCCGCATCAACCATAAATTTTGATTTATAGAAAAAGGCGTCGCTACCTGTCTTTTTATATACAGGGATGTTAGCATAAGATGTGAACGAAAGACGAGCGGGAATTGCCGGGGCAGAAGTCACTAGTGGTGCCTCAGCACTTGTATTTGTACCAGGAACGGCGCTGGTTGCTGCAAATATTTCTACTAATTGATCAGCACCTCCGAAGGTCTTTAACAAAGCAGAACCTTTAGTGCTGATATCATACAAGGACCTTGGTGTGCCGTTTCCTGAACCTGGAAATACCACGTAAATAATATTAGCTGCAATCTGGTCAACCTTGGGATTAGAATCTACTCCTAGTTTTTTTGCCAACGCTATTGACCCTTCAGCAGGCGTACCTGCATCCGTAATGTTTGCAACAATTGCATAACTTACCGCACCTGTTCTCTTATTAACTACCGCGACAAAGTCACCGAGTTTTGCGCCGCCTTTTTCCATCAATGCAGCCGAAATGCTGATATATGGGACCGTCGACGCATTTACGAATTTTCTTTGTGAGGTAGCTGGTCTTGCGCTATAGGATAAAGCTGTCGTAGAAACATAATACCCTGGAGCAGGATCAGTAGACGGTTGTATGATGGGAGTTCCGCTTTCGGTGCCGTTGTTGGTTACAAGTCCCCACCATTGCCCTGGAGCGCCTGCCATTGATAGGTAGTCCTGGGCCACATTGTCATTTTGGTGAAAAGCTCGAGGAGATCCGGCTGCGGAAACTTCAAGTCCTGCTTGGTAGAAGAAGGTAGTGCTACCCGCTTTAGTGTAAATTTGTACCGTATTAACTGTTGTCAAAGGATTTAATTCAGCTGCACTAATTCTAGCATTTGAACTTTTTCTTAAAACATTAATAATGGTGTCAGGGTTGTAATTAGGAGACTCATTATCTGAAATGGACGATGAGATAGAAGACGGATTAGGATCGATTTGATCCTTCTTACACGAAGTCATAGCAACAACTGTTACAAGCGGTAACAACTGCAGCATTTTCATAATTTTTTTGTTCACGCTTATTGTTTTAGGTGTGAGGTTCTTGATGCTTGGTTTAATGATTTTTTGAATTGTAAAGTTCAAAAAGGGATAGATTTTATAAAAAAGTGACAAAAACCAACCTGATCCGCTTTAAAATTTGAAGAAACACCTTTTCTAGATTAGTAATAAGAAAACCTTGGAAAAAAATGAAGGGTCGAACTGGTACTCGCGTTTACTAATATTAG
>DASVUU010000677.1:0-3373 GCA_036386935.1 Cytophagaceae bacterium
GCCATCCATGGAGTGTTCGCGCCAGCTTCATCCTGCATGTTCGTGCCGTCACCTACGCTACCAACGATTGGTCCATCGGTAAATAAATAGGCAGTTCTGATCATAGGAAACAGCTCTTGTACAATTTTTAATGTCCGGAAATCAAAGCTTTGTATGTCTGCTCTATCCTGAAATTGATTGGCCATAATGACGTTGGCGACGGCTTTTGCAAAAGGCGCAGGTGTAACCGTTCGGCCCGAAAATACCTCGTCGCGCGCATCTTTGTCCATCCTAGGATTGATTTTTGTTTCTATATTAAACCTTACTCTCTCTGCGTTTTTCCACCGTTTGGTTGCATGCGGATGAGTCTTTCCGGCGCCTGTTTTATAGTACTCTGCATAGAATTTTCCAAAGTCAAAGACTTGTTGTAGAGAAGGAATTAGATAAATACTGGACAAGGTCTTAGAACTCCCGAAAGCGACCGATACTGGAGATAATGAACCATCATTCTTCTGTAACGGACGGTCTATTAATAACCTGTCAGCAACATAATTTGCTTGAATTTCCGCCAGCGTGAAATCTTTGATTAGAACTTCATTACTCACAAGATAGGGCTGTCCATCTGTCCTTCGAAACTTTATCGATTCCAGATGCGGGTCGTGACCTAAGATTGGAATTCCGTCTTTTGTAATACCGCAGTCGGTTTCTAATGTGGTTACTAGAAAATCCAATGCTACTTCCATCGCTGGCAGAGTATTTTCCGGTCTTAAACTTCTTGCGCCCCTGTGACCCTGAGCATCAAAAAGAGCGATGTTTATTAAGCTATCTACATCAAGGAAGTCTGCTTTGCCGTCCTTATTACCGTCAAACGTCGATGCTACTTCTCTTAGCAAGTCCGGTCTGTCTGAGATGATACCGTTCACACCTAGCTTAAGCAGCGCTCTCATAGTGGCGGTGTCGTTAACTGTCCAGGGAATTACATTATATCCCGCAGTTTGAATTGACCTTACATTAAATATTTCACTTGATGCTTCAGCCAAGCCAGATGTTCCTGGCGTCTTTCTTGTCGGCATAAAGGTATTTAGGTTGCCATCATCAACCATGCTGCTATTTGGGGAAAACAAAGGTGTTTTTGTTCCTCCATGTAGTCTAGCATGAGTGGTTACCGCATTCATTATCCTTATTGCAGAAGACTCTTCACTGTACGGGTTCTGAGGAGCACGCACTTCTTTTCCTGGATTTTCCAAATCTGGCAGTGGGATTGGGGCCTCCAGAACTTTACCCGTTGAATCAGTATGGATAAGAAAAGGGCCAAATTCATCACCAAAATAGAACGAGCCATCTTTTACTCTTTGCATGGATTCAATATCGAAGTCCGCACCTGTAAGAATACGATCTGTAGTAAAATGATTGGTGAGAGTAAAAGGTATTTTTTTGTCCGGATCTCTTAATTCAAAAAATTTGACAACAGAAATTTGCCCGGTCCCGCCAGTACTGGTTCTAAAATCCGGTTTTATAGTATAAACTCGAAGGTGGTAGTCTGCAGAGTTTTCAAAGCTGCCGAACCCATTGTCCGACATGGCCAGGTAATTCCCGTCACTACTTTTGAGCACAGCAGAGAAACCTTGAACGGGTTGTTTATTGATGAAAGGAACCTCTTGTCCATTCTGTGGATTACTACCTATGCGCTTTCCAGAAGTAGGGCCGGGAGCAAAGGTTGCAGCTGGTAGGACAGCCCTTCCTTTCAAAATGTTTTTAATGGTGTCGCCTTGGGCTTGATTTGTTGAGCAGAGTGCATTGACGGAATACAGCCCTTGCGCAACTAATATCCCCGAGCATAAAAGTCGCTGAAATTTCTTGTAATTATTCTTCATATTTTCATTTGTTTTGATGAAGCAATTTCAGGCTAGAATGTCACGAGAGTTTTAAGCTATAGTAAAGAAATAATTAATTTGATTGACTTAGCTTTGAAAGGTAAATTGGATGTTCTCCGGCGGTAAACATGTCATTATTAATTATTCAATCTGGACTTTTATCTAGAATTGCAAAGCTATTTCTATGATTATAGCTAACATTCCGCTATGATTGTGTTAACATTCTGTTAACATTTCCATTTGTATACCTAAAATAATATTTCCTTTTCTTTTATAGCACAATTCATAAACCAGCCAATGAAAAATATTCTTTTAACTATTATTACCTCATTCACAATAATTTTCAGCTCATTTTCACAACAACTCGATACAACTAGCTCCAGTACAAAAGAAAAAAAGAAATTTTATCAAACACGGCTATTCAAAGCGGTCATCGTTCCGACGGCATTGATTGGATATGGTGCATCAACGATAAACGGAAATGGGATTTATAGCAGTTACGATGCCCAGCGAGACATTAAACGATTGAATTTTACCCGAACCCACATAGATGATTACTTGCAATATGCTCCTTATGCAGAGCTTGCCCTGCTCAATATCTTTCAGATCAAATGCAAGAATGACTTTATCAATACGGGGCTTTTAATTTTAAAATCGGAACTTTTACTGGCAGCTTTTACGATACCCCTTAAAAGGTTGATAAGGTTGGAGCGCCCTGACCGGCGCGACCCTGCCCAGTATCAGTCATTCCCTTCCGGACATACTGCGGCTGCTTTCCTGGCGGCCTCCATAGTACATAAGGAATACAAAGATAAGAGCCAATGGTATGGAGTGGGGGCATATACTTTAGCCGCGAGTGTTGGGGCCTTCAGAATGCTTAATAACAGGCATTGGCAGTCAGACGTATTTGCTGGAGCAGGATTTGGGATTTTGGCAGTGCATTTGGTTTATCTTACTCACAAATATCGGTGGGGAAGGAATTGCGAGGCGATGCTTATACCCACCTACGACCGTGGGAGTTTAGGTTTTTTGATGTATAAAAGTTTTTAAAATTTCTTAACTTTTATTTCCGACTGGTTCAACAATTTCAAGAATTGTCTGTTTGTCAAAGAAAACACTAATATGATAAAATCTATCCTAGCAATATCTACCTTAGTTTTTCTCTTTTCATGCGGAAATCCAGATCCAGGACAAGGTGAGAAAAGTAGCGGGAGTGGGGAGAATTTGGGTAACAATGAAGGGGCTAGAATCATCGATACTATGGCTACAGAGAGCAATGCCGGCTCGCAGCAAGACTCATCCTCTAGCAGTGCAAATCACTCCACGAATGAGTCACATAGTCATAAGGAAGGCCAAGCAGATATCGTGGATCAAGATAAATAATTATTTATTGTTGAATAAGTGTCCTGATGGAAGCTACTAACTTATAGCCGTCAGCGACAACTGTTTCAGCCACATAAGGGTCTGATGGGTTTACTTGTAGAAGTGCGAGTTTTTCATAGAGACTGTCGTCTCCCATG
>DASVUU010000678.1:0-2466 GCA_036386935.1 Cytophagaceae bacterium
TTCCGAGAGATTTTTTAAGAATGGATCATTGAGCATGGTCGACGAGACAGTCGCTATCAACACTGAGAAAAATAAAGCTCAATCCCGCAATGAATTGCCTAGCTATGTGTTTGATAAATTAATCTTCAGTCCGAGTGGCCTAGTGTCTTATATGCAGGTAGTGGAAAATGCCGGCGTATGTGGTAACGGGCAAATGACCATAAAGGATAGCAAGTGGCAAGTCGAGGGAGATGAATTATTGCTTGAGGTAAAAGGCAATTACCTTATGGAAGGGGATTTTCATTACAAAATGAAATACCAAATTACTTTTCCTGAAAAAAATCAAATGATTTTACGGAAAAAGGACGATATTCTAGTTATTGACAAATAGCGTAGACTACCTTAGGTCACGCATTGTAGATAATGGAGATAGTAGAAATAATACTTCTTTCAGACAATCTTGCTGAGACAGAACATTTTTATTCCAAAACAATTGGTTTCGATGTTGCAGAGAAGCATGAAAATTCTATTTCCTTCAAAGCAGGCTCCTCCTTGCTGACCTTTATTAAGTCGGACAATTTAAATCCCATTTACCACTTTGCTTTCAACATTCCCCGCAATAGATTTCACGAAGCTGTTTACTGGAGCTCTTTAAGAGTTAGCCTTATCAATAATGAAAATGGTGAAACCGTTACTGATTTTAGAAATTGGAATGCCAAGGCCTTTTATTTTTACGACAACAATGGCAATGTGCTGGAATTCATTGCTCGCTTTGGTCTAGAAAATGAATCGGTCAATGATTTTGAGGGATCATCTATTCAAAGTATCAGCGAGATCGGTATTGTTGCGGATAGTCCTCTTAAACTAGCAGAAACATTAATAAAAGATTATAATGTTTCCTACTTTGATAAAGGTCCTAGAATGGAAAAGTTTGCTGTGTTGGGCGACGACAATGGATTACTCATTATCTCAAAAGCAAAAAGGCATTGGTATCCTACCTTGATCGAATCGCAAAGGTTTTATACCAAAATAAAAATCTTAAAAGATGGGGTGCCTAAAGAGATTGAGGTTGAGAAATAGCTGTTATGAAACTGTTTTAGAAATGAAATAAACCAACTTGATATACTTTCTAACTTAACCATCCTTGTGCATAATTTTATAGAATTATCTATGTTTACCCTTTAACTAAATCAAATGAAAAAGAAAATCTTATTTGTCATCAGCCTATTGTTCGGATTGCTATTCATCAATGCCGGTCTAAATAAATTTTTCAACTATATGCCAATGCCAAAGGATATGCCCGAAGCAACCATGAAAATTATGGCAGCTTTTATGCAGATTACTTGGTTGATGCCACTTATTGCTGTGGTTGAAATTGCGGGAGGTGCTCTCTTTATTACTAATAGATATAGGGCCTTAGGAGCAATCATCATTTTTCCGATTGTGTTAGGAATTCTACTATTCAATATTTTTAATGAACCGTCAGGTCTTCCCATGGGGATTGTATTACTTGTCATCAATCTTTGGGCAATGTACGAAAACAGAGAAAAATATTTTCCTTTATTAAAATAGACAACTACTTCATAACTAACCTTTGAATTATAAGATATATGGAATCATCGTCAAAAAGAATAATGATTACGGTGCAAACCACTGTGAAATTACCTGTAGAAAGTGTTTGGGAACTATGGACTGAGCCTGCCCACATCACCAAGTGGAACTATGCTTCCGAGGACTGGCATTCGCCAAAAGCAGAAAATGACCTGAGGGTAGGAGGTAGATTCGAAACAAGAATGGAGGCGAAAGATGGCAGCTTTGGCTTTGACTTTGGAGGAGTGTATGATGACGTGATTGAAAACGAGCTGATCTCCTACACGATGGACGACGGCAGGAAAGCTAAAATCCTTTTTACAGACAAAGGAGCAGAAACAACTGTGACAACTAGCTTTGAAGCCGAGGATATGAATCCTGTGGAGATGCAGCAACAAGGATGGCAAGCAATCTCCGACAATTTTAAGAAATATGCTGAAACCGCGGGATAGCAGGTTTTATTGAGAGACCTAGGGGGATATTGAAGCTTGATAAATTTCTAAATTTATTATCCCAACGACGCATAAGTCCGGGTCTTAATAAATGAAGCTTGCAATGGCTGAACCTGCTTCAGCCATTTCTATATTCATTTTATCAGCAGGCTCACCCTGGAAATTATTTAAGAGTTATTATTTGTTTCAATTATGAGATAGAATATATTTTTTTCAGATCGAAATTTTGTTGATATTTCTAATTAAGAAGGATCTCCCGCTTATTTCAATCAGCGACATTTAAGCCAGTATTCAAGTGGAAGCCAGATACCTCTTTAAACACAAACGATTAGCTAAAATTTCAACATGATGGATGAGAAGAAGAGACTCAAAGAGCTTTTTGACTATCAGATAATGCACACTCCGCCAGAAGTGGAGCTAAATGAATTGGCAGAGATTGCTTCTT
>DASVUU010000679.1:0-10564 GCA_036386935.1 Cytophagaceae bacterium
TAGCCCATAGCTTTATCAGAAGTTTTGCGTGATTTCAAGAAATACACGTCGAGCAAAATTATAAAAGCTATTTAGGATAACGAGCAGGAAAGCAGAAGAAATTGCCTGCCTGCCGGAGGGCAGGGATGTTATGGTTATTTAAGAAGGCAGGCTTGCCTACCGTAAGGTAGGAGAGAAGAACAAAAGGAATGAGACCTATCAATTTTGGAGACAAGATAATCATCCGATAGAATGTTCCACGAAAAATATTTTAGAATCTAGGATGCAATATTTGCATGAAAATCCGGTCCGTGCAAATATCGTTAGAAATGAATGGGAGTATGTTTATTCAAGCGGGATAGATTATTATAAGCGCGACAAAGGTTTATTGAGAATAAGTTTTCTATAACTTCCCGTGTCGGAGACACTACAGTCATTGGCAATTCGTAGAGCGCTGCGCAACTCTACGAATAATGGGGGCTTATCGTAAGGCGTATTTATCTAGGTATATAGATAATTTTTACCTGATCGACTTTGTTTTTTTGAAGAAAAGTTCTAAGTTTTTTGTCATAATCAATCTGAAGTGTGTCGTTGCAAATCCAATTCAAATTGATAGATGATGAATCAATTTCGGTTGCACCATGATTTCTATCAGCTGTAAATGTGTTTCCAATTTCTTTACCTAATAGTGTATCTTCAAAATCCATGACTGATACATGCAAAGCAAAATCTACAGTTGCATTACCATCGCTTTGCAATAAAACAGCTCTTTTAGTCTTCGCCTCATTGGTAGACATCTTAACTAATGTTGTAGTAGGGTCATCAAACATTTGAAAGCAGGAAGTTAACCCTACTAATAAAATTGATACTAAAAATTTTGATTTATACATTGTCTAAATTGCTTGCATGTAACGTTTATGTTTGTGACGGCTTGGGTTTTCGAAGCGCTCATTGTACTACGTTGATGAGCGAAATTAAAAAAAAAACTTAAATTCCAACTGGTCCCAGTTTAGCCGCAGGCGTAACCTCGACCTACCATGATGTAAGTATTCACCTAACAAGTAGCTTGAAGCATATACATCAAAAAAAATAATTTATTTCAGATAGAGGTCCGTGTTAAAAAAAATAATATTCTTTTACGTTTGGTCGATGGGAACAAAGTGCATTTTTCACAATTCTAGAGAAGTATATTTCGTGACTTTTGCTACTGTAAACTGGATAGATGTATTTACACGAAAAGCTTACTTTGATATCGTAGTGGACTCGTTGGGATATTGTATTCACTGGAGTTATATGCATGGGTTATCATGCCTAGTCATCTGCATCTAATCATTGGTTCTGCAGATGATAATTTTGTGGGGAATTGTGCGAGATTTAAAGCGCCATACCTTTAAAGCCTTGCTAAACGCAATAAGTGATAATACACGAGAAAGTAGACGAGAGTGCTTGCCTGCCGGAAGGCAGAGATGCCTGCCTGCCGAGAGGTAGGCTGTGGATGTTTGGAAGAGCAAGGAAGCGAAATTCCAACAATGAAGTTTACCAATTTTGGCAACAAAATAATCATCCTATTGAGCTAGCTACAATAGAAATGGTAGAGCAGAGGCTAAATTACCTACACCAAAACACGTTTAGATGCAGGCTTCGGTGCGTACGCCACAGATTATTAGTACAGTAGTGCTAGGGGTTATGACGGGAAGACAGGTTTGTTGCCTATATTATTCGTAAGTTGAAAAGTTACGTCATTTTGGGACTAAGTTAGGCTGAAGCTAAACTTAGACCAGTCGGGAATTTTTTAGGAAAAATCCTGAAACTTTCCCTTACCACTACCATGTTTACAGGTAATGAAAAGCCCCTTATTTAAATATAGCATTCTTTTATTAATCTTAGTCTTTCTTTCTGCAGGCCAACTTGTTTGCAAGCCGTCAGACTATCCAATCACCTTTAAAGAAGAAATAGATATTACAGGAAGGAATAATGAATTACTCTACAAGAAAACTCAAGAATGGATAGTGAATAATTACTCTAAAAAAGTATCCCATTTTGAAGAGAACAAAATTATTACACAAGGATCATTCAAAGTTGCTTCTCGGAACTTCTTTGGGAAAACTACAAAGTTTTGTAATTATACCTTATCTATTGTCGTCAAGGAAAACACGTGTTTGGTTATTATCTCAAAAATCTACTATTCATGGTATAGGCGACCTATGCACAAAGGCGATTTTGGAGGCTGGCAGACTAGAACATTGGAAAGTGTTTCTCCTCCTGAAGAAAAAGTCCCTTTAGAGAAAAAAGCTTACATACAATATATTGATCAAACGACTCAAGGAATTCATTTGGTTATAAAACAAGTAAAGACAGTATTAGAAGCTATTGAAAACTAACATTAGCACTACATTTATTTGATTAGAGTAATTTTTTATTGCCTACTTTTGCCCCCAATGTATTGCGTTTGTAATGCAGGTAACCTTATTTGATTAAGTTAGCTCTATGTAAGGAGATAAATATTTTATTAAAGACCAACAAGGAACCTATTTTTTAACGTTTACACTTGAATTGACAAATGCGTTTCAAACCCATTCCTGGTTAGGAAGCTAGGACTATACGTGGAATACATCTATCCAATGTAACGGTAGCAAAACTCACAACATAACGTTCTCTATAATTTTGAAAAATTCACTTCCTTACCATCAATTAAACTCAGACCAGTGGGGTTTGCTTGATCCTAATTACTGTCAAACGTCCGTACATTCTTTAAAATAAAAAAGGCCTGGAAATCCAGGCCTTTTTTAAAATCTCATAAGACATACTAACAAGTTCTACATCCGGTAGGGATTCTGCTTGTCATTAATCCGGCACCAATTTCTAGGATACCTAAAACTAAATGAGGAGTAGAGACAACATCACTAAAGCCAAATAACCAAGGTGATGCAGCAAGGAAAATACCGCTTACTACGTCAAGCATTAAGTGAGTACGCATTGGTATTGATCTTACAAGACCAAGTTCATAGTCTGTAAAGATACTGTAGAGTAATGCGCCCACTCCTAGGACAATTGGAATCACCATCTCAGCCCCTCCAGTTGCAAAACCAAAGAGCCAAGGACTTGCTATTAATATAATACCCATAAAGTAATCCATTACCCCATGAATACGTGTTGAAAGAATCTTCATATGATTGTCTGTTTATATTGTTTCAACAGTCCGTATTTTATAATTGTTTGCGACGGTTAAAAAAATATTACAATTCATAAAATAAAAACATTGCCAAATTAAGGGGCCCTATAGATAGAGGTTACGATAATTTAGAATGGACAGACGTCCTTCTATTATTAGCACCGAGCTCATTGGTGATTCGTAGAGCGGGCGCAACTCTAGGAATAGTATGGTAGAGGTAGACTAGCAGATTTTTTGACAATACCTTCAAAGACAATTCACTGTTTTGCCAACTGAACAAAAGGAAAGGCCTGGGATTATATACAAGTAGGTTTAGAGAAAAACATGCCCTAAATCATAGAAGATAGTATTAACCGTTAAATTAATTTAGGTTTGTTTCGGGCCAATTAAACTGCATCTTCGGTCGTAACTTCAAACTTCCCATTGCAATTTATGGATTGAGCCTGTATCTTAAGCCGCCAAGGTGTTCAATCCTATCCAGCCAATTATTGCGCTTTTGCAGAGTGAGGTATTTGTACCTATCAATAGTAGCTAATTCTTACTACGGATCCGCCCTGTTAAAAGGGAAACAAACATCACAATTTTTTTTAAAGTGAAAGGTGTACCTAAGCCTACAAAAATATATTCCCAATTAGTAATCATCGATTTTTGTTTGATTAAAAATCCATTAGATTTAGAGGGTGGCATTATGCCGATATGTAGGCTGTTACACAAGTGGGTTGTTGTGTTTCGTGCATGAGACGTTAACAAGATTGAGTATTAGAATTTTTAATTATTAAAAAATAATAACCGTGGCATTGAATAATATTTTACTTTTTAGCTTTTCGACAATTTGTATTTTATGCAACGGACAAGTAAGAACCGAAACATTTAGAGACTCAAATACTTCCAAACCAAGTCCAAAAGTGATAAGGAGTTTTAAAGCAACAACTTATACTGCAGATTTTGATAATCCCCTAGTTAGTCAATATATCCGAAGCATTTTTCAGGATTCGAAAGGGGATTTGTGGTTTGGCACCCTAGGCGAAGGTGTCGTGAGGTATGACTCAAAAACATTGACCTACTTTTCCAATCCCGATGGTTTTAAATCCCAAAGTGTATTTGCTATTAATGAAGATAAAACTGGAGCCCTTTGGTTTGGCACCGACCAGGGTGTTTATAAATATGATGGAAAAATATTTAAAAATTACAATGATAAGGATGGACTAAAGCATATCGATATAAGTCGGAAAAGCATCCTTGTTGACAAATCCGGTGGCATCTGGGTAGGCACCCACGGGGGCGTTTACCGATATGACTCTTCAGCAGCTGGCAAAGGAGGGCAATGCTTTTCATTTTTTCAATTACTTCCTCCAATAGATGTGGCCGATATTATGGAAGACAGAAACGGAAATATTTGGTTTGCCTCATTTGATAAAGGTGTCTATCGCTATGATGGTAGATCGATTGTTAATTTCAATGAGAAAGAAGGTTTAGGCGAGAACTATGCGGGGGGCATTGCACAAGACAAAGCAGGCAATATGTGGTTTGCCACCAAAAACGGCATTTGTAAATATGATGGTAAAAGTTTTACAGAATATACCTCTAAAGACGGGTTAGGCGGAACTGAGTTTTTGGGAATAACTATAGAACAGTTGGGTACCGTTTGGATTACAGCTCGAGGGAGCACCACAAGATTTGACGCTTCAGTTCCCTTGCCAAATCGAACTGATTTTAAGGTGTTTACAGCCAAAGACGGGCTTGATTGTTGTGTTCAAAGTATGTATCAAGACAGGTCAGGAAATATGTGGTGGGGCACTGGATCGGGACTCTATCGATTTGATGGCAAACGCTTTTATCAAGTTAAACAGAAGGGACCTTGGTAGTACAAACAAAATTTTACAACGAAATAGGATAGAAAGAACTCATCCGAATACCGCATGATCCGAAATGTCGATATGGCGACGCTATAGTTTATGCCAACGAATTGCTTATTCGGGATTCACAAACCAATCAAAAGTATTGTAATTTAATAGGAAGTGCTCCTACATCGGTTATTGGTGAAAAAAAAGCAAGCATATGATTGTCGAAAGACCGTTAGAGATAAAAAAGACACCCATGTTGTTGTCCTTTCAACTACGAGTTAAGACGACAATTAATATCTCAGAAACGGGTTGTATAATTAGATATTTAGGATATATTTATTGATTAATGCCGTTACCTAAAAAATTAGGAATCGATATGTAAATCCTTTCTACTATTAATCCGATGAGTATTCCTTTCTTAAGATAAGTTTTCTTTAATTTGTCATGTCGGATTTACTACGGTCGTTTTCAATTCGTATAGCGCTGCGCAACCTACGAATAGTAGGAGCCATCGGTTGAACCGTCGCCGTCAGCTCTTTCCTGCTATCACAAAAGCATGATGGAAATTTAAATATTGAAAACTCAAATTAAGATTGTCCGATTGTTGGGGCCTAGACCATGATTCGCCGCTTCAGCAGGTATCACTATAAATTCAATCCGGAGTTTACTAGCGTTTTATGAAAATAAATAATTATTTATCAATATTTATATTGTTAACCACTTCAAAAATAACTCTTGCAGAGGTTACTATCCCATCATTCATTTCGAACAATATGGTGCTACAGCGTGATACTGAACTAAAGATTTGGGGTTGGGCTAGTAATGAAGAAACTGTAACTGTTATTTTTAATGGTATCACAAGGCAGGCAGATGCCGATCAAAATCACGAATGGATTGTAACTTTCCCCCCAATGCAAGCGGATGGATCACTAGAAATGATTATTGAGGGGGAAAATAGAATTGTACTTAATGAGATATTGCTGGGTGATGTTTATATGTGTAGTGGTCAGTCCAATATGGAATGGTCGTTAGGTCGGTGCGGGGATAGGTACAACGAAGAGTATGATTCAACTTCAAATTATACTCAAATTAGAATTTTAAAAGTTATTGGAACCTCTCTTCAGCAGCCAAATAATAAAGTTGAGACGAGTAGCTGGGTAATTCCTAATAAAGAAAATGCCCATAATTTTTCAGCAGTTGCATATTTCTTTGCCAAAGAACTATATAATAAATACAATGTCCCTATTGGCTTAATTTTAAATACCTGGGGTGGATCATCTGCAGAATTATGGATGTCTTCCCAAAGTCTGTCCGAATTTCCTGAAATATCGGATGAGTTTAAAAAGGTAACTCTTGGGAATGCTGATAGAAGTGCTCAAACATATAAAGATCAAATTACGAGAGCTAAGGATTTAGACAAATGGATTGAAGAAGCAAAGAAACTGGATGAAGGTTTTCAAGACTCAACTTCCAGATGGAAAGAGCTAACGTTGGATATTAGTGAATGGACACCCATAGAGGTGCCAGGAAATTGGGAGGATTATGGTTTAAAGAATGTTGATGGCTTGGTATGGTTTCGGCAAGAATTTTTATTGCCTGATTCACTGGCAACACAAGATCTAAAGATCGAATTAGGATATATTGAGGATATGGATGAGGTTTGGATAAACGGGATATTAGTTGGAAGTACATCCGAATATGAAGTAAGAAGAGTCTACAACATCCCTGTGGGAGTATGTAAGCCCGGAAGGAATGTAATTGCTGTAAGAGTGGTTGACCACGGATGGGGTGGCGGAATTAAAGGGGATGTCAAAATAAAAAGTAAAAACTATGTATTGGCAATTTCAAAAAAATGGTACTATAAAATTGGCTATAATTTTAAAAATATGACAAAATTTATAGGTCCAGATTTTTACTACAATACAAATTGGTCACCCAGTTCTTTGTACAATGGTATGATATATCCTTTTTTAAACTATAAAATTAAGGGGGTGTTATGGTATCAAGGAGAGGCTAATGTTGGAAGGGCTAAACAATATGAAAAACTTTTCCCAAGGCTTATTTTGGATTGGCGAAATAACTGGAATATGGGAAGTTTTCCTTTTCTATATGTCCAGTTGGCAAATTATTGTGAGAATCCAGATGCGAATAAGATTACTCAAATCCAATGGGCAGCATTGAGGGAAGCTCAAACAAAGGGATTAATATTACCAAATACTGGGATGGTCACAGCAATAGACATCGGCGAGAAAAATAATATTCACCCAACAAACAAAAAAGAAGTTGGGAAAAGATTAGCCTTGCTTGCAATGAAATTAGTTTATAAGGACACATTGATTATTGCCCATAGCCCTGTTTTTGAGCGCATGACTATAGATCGCACCAAAATAAAAATGTATTTTAAGAATAGTGGTAGCAGTCTTTTGGTGAAGGATAACGGATACATTAAAAACTTTGTTGTCGCAGGTCGTGATAAGAAATTTTATCCTACCACTGCTTATCTGGCAAATAACGTTGTAATAGTGACCTGCCCGAAACAAGTCAAAAGACCAGTCGCAGTTCGTTATTCTTGGACAGACTATCCCGAACCGAGCAACTTTTATAATAAGGAGGGATTACCAGTATTACCTTTTCGTACAGATAATTGGGAGATATCCAGTGGTTATTAGAAGTATAGTCAATATCTAGGATTTAGACAAGTATATAGAAGAAACAAAGGAAGGGGACGAGGGTTTCATTACATAGCTTCCAAATCTAGCAAGGCTGATGATTGGCTTTACCGAAGTGCGTGAAATTGTGCACCGTCTACCAGCAACGAAATTAATCAGCACAAACTACAAGTTTGCAAGTCAGCCCGCATGACGCAAAACCCGTGTATGCACTGTTGCTATTTAATATTTTTCCGTTTAGTCAACCATAAATCAATTGCTGGGATTAAGAAAGCTTCGATAAAAACAACTGGTATAAACCCAGAGCATTGCGAGTTGTAGTCGTCTATTATATTTTGCCAAGTCAAAGTCGTGAACAAAATAACATCTGCGGTAGCCCCACTGGTCGCAGTTTAGCCGGGGGCCTAACTTAGACCCATCATGATGTGAGTTTTCAACTTACGAGTAGCTTGAAGCATATAGATTGAAATAAATAATTTATTTCAAAGAGGTCCATTTCAAAAAAGATAATATTCTTTTACGTTTGGTCGATGGGAAGGAAGTACATTTTTCACAATTCTAGAGAACTATATTTCGTGAATTTTCCTACGGTAAACTGGATAGATGTATATACACGAAAAGCTTACTTTGATATCTTAGTAGACTCCTTGAGGTATTGTATTCACTGGAGTTATATGCATGGGTTGTCATGCCTAGTCATGTGCATCTAATCATTAGTTCTGCAGATAACAATTTGTCGGATATTATGCGAGATATAAAGCGCCATACCTCCAAAGCCTTGCTAAAAGCAATAAGTGATAATACACAAGAAAGTAGACGAGAATGGATGCTGTGGATGTTTGGAAGAGCAGGGAAGCGAAATTCGAACAATGAAGTTTACCAATTTTGGCAACAGAATAATCATCCGATAGAGCTAGCTACAATAGAAACGGTAGAGCAGAGGCTAAATTACCTACACCAAAACCCCGTAGAGGCACGGTTGGTTGGGTACGCCACAGATTATTGGTACAGTGGTGCTAGGGATTATGAAGGGAAGACAGGTTTGTTGCCTATATTATTCGTAAGTTGAAAACGTCATTTTGGGACTAAGTTACGCTGAAGCTAAACTTAGACCAGTGGGGGCAAAGCAGAGCCATTTTCAATAAGTGAGATGGTCACTAACTGGCCTTTGCACGCCTTCAATCGTTTACTAACTTATTTAGGCAAAAATCAAATAAATTACCTGTAACCGTTTCCCTAGTATGGATGTAATTTTAGCCAACAAATAATGGCCGATACCTGAGTTACACAGGTCTTTTTAGTTATCATAGATAAGAACAAAAGAGGCATAGAAACGCCTCTTTTGTCTGAAATAACCTATAGGTGTTATTATTTGATCACCACTTTCTTTGTAGCAGATTGGCCACCTGAAACGGCTTTCACATAGTAAATACCCGGAACCTCATCGTGTAGGTCTACTTTAATTTCAGCAGTGATGTCTTTCACCTCTACTGACTTTATCTTTTGTCCTGATGAGCTATACACCTCGATCGCATTTATTCCCTCAGTCCCCTTTTGCATTAGAATGTTTACATATTCAGAAGCAGGATTTGGGTATACGTCAAAGGATAGGCCCGGGAGACCAGCTGCTGTTTCTACCGCTAAGACATTTACCTCTTTGGCTGTTACAAAAGTAGTATTAGCAAGCATCATAGCTGGGGCAGGTACCGGTTGATAGTTGCCACAATTGGGGGTAGTAGCTCGAAACGTTGATCCACTATTTGCCCTAAAACCTGATTGAAGCTTCACCAATTCAGACCTAAAGGTAACGTTTGATCCAGAGATAACAGTCACTGCGCCTGATGTATTAATGACCTGAATTGCCTCTGATACCGATGGTATAGTTGACGCACTTGTATAGGTGATTGCCTTCACATCTGAGCTCAAGCAATAAGGCTTCTTATAAAAGAAGGTAATAAAATTGCCGGCAGAGCTAATGTCCGTGATGTTCAAATGACCAAGCGTATTATCAGACATAAAACCCTTAGGAGATGTGGCGTCTGTGAAAGTAGTTCTCCCGCTTTCTAACGAAAAAAACGCGTTTGATATATTACCGTTTGTTTCGTTGTTAGTGCCATCTGGCCGATAAACATAGATCTCATCCGGCGGTCCTCCGCCATTTCCGCTGGCTGCCGAGTTGATTCTATAGATGACCAATCCAGAGCCAGGTATTAAGCTTTCATACGAAGAGGAAGTTTTCTTTCTGTACTCAACTACAAAATATTCTCCGGCTTTAGTGGATGGAATTTTGTAGGCACTTTTATTACTTCCTAAAGGGCTGAGGGTATAATAACCACTTTGGTGTATCTCCGGAATATTGTTGATAAAACCCATGTATTTTAACTTCGTATAGGCTGACATGGACTGTCCTGGATTTGTTTGGTGGGCCATTAGGTCCCATGAAGCTACAGGCGTAATATTGCCATTTGTGTAACGGTACAAATCCGGCGCTCCGAGTACGTGTCCGGTCTCGTGACATAGCAGTCCTGGGTCATGCCAGGTCTCAAAAACACACATGAAAGAACCAGCTTTTACACCATTAACGGTAACACCTTTGGAATGCATTCCCCAAGCGTGCGGCCATAGAATATCACCCCAAGCCCCATTGCTTCCTTTTATCACGAAGAAGATTTCATCTATCCAGCCATCTTTATTGCCATCAATATCAAGAGAAGAGGAAACACTCGACTTCATTGTATTTACTGCATCTGCCCAGAGTTGCAGTTCTCTTGAAGTTCTTTCAGCATCCCCGGAATATCCACTGGGATTGGCGGTTGTTTTAGGCTCGAAGTAGGACCTATTATGAGAATCTTGATAGGAAACGATTGCTGTAGTCGTCCCTCCCACTATCTGCGAAGAAA
>DASVUU010000680.1:0-4804 GCA_036386935.1 Cytophagaceae bacterium
CCTAGGAGTGACGGCGCCAGTGGCAACGGTTTTTTTAATTATGTCCATCATCGCAGGTTTTTCTGTCTGATAAAAGACAGGCTTTTCTACCGATTTTTGGTATAGAAACCAGGCGGTATAGACGAATAAACCAATAATAAAGATCCCAAATAAATATTTTATATATTTTCTCATTGTAGTAATTAATCAGCTCTTAGAGCCTCGATAGGGGAGACCTTAGATGCTTTTCTCGCGGGGTAAAGTCCAGCCAATGCTCCAGCAATAACCAAAATTACGGTCGCGGTAATTGCCACTTGGACATCAATCTCCGGATTTGAAAAATATTGATTTTCTGCTCCAGATTTTGCCATTAAATTTTTGATTCCTTCTAATAAAAATACGCCACAGACCAAACCCATGTAACCAGAAGTTGCAGTTATCACAATGGCTTCAGTGATTATCAAACTTATAATAGAAGCAGGTGTTGCTCCAAGAGCTTTTCTGATACCAATCTCTCTAGTTCTTTCCTTAACAATTATTAGCATAATATTGCTCACGCCTACGATACCAGCGATGATTGTACCAATACCTACTATCCAAATAAATATTTTTATTCCTGTAAATAGACTCACAAATTTTTGGACCTCTTTTCCCGAGTTCCATCCTCCCATTGCCTTCTCATCTTCTGGGTCAACGTTGTGTCTACCGGCGAGAAGCGTCTTTACCTTTTTTTCTGCATCATCAGCAGAGACATTTTCATGCGTGCTAAGGATAAAAACCCCGATTTTGTCTGGTAGATTAAAAGATTGTTGAAGTGTGGTAAGCGGAATATATAGACTCTCTGTTTCGTCCCTTCCATTATTTCCTGAAAACTGAACACTAAATACGCCTATCACTTTAAAAAAAACTCCTTTAATGTTTACATATTTTCCGATGGGGTTTTCTTCTCCAAAAAGTACTTCTTGCACTCTTGTTCCTATTACGGTTACTTTTCTTTTCTCCTCTATATCTTGCTCATTCAGAAACCTACCGAAATTAAACTCCAGAGCTTTGATATTCCTATAATCTGGAAGTGTGCCTGTGACTTGAAAAGGATTGCTCTTTATTCCAAAGCTTACATTATAGTTACCGGTTAGCCTCATGCTCGGCGCGAGGTATTTCACTTCTGGCAACTCTCGTTTGATAGCCAGATAGTCATCGTTGGTAAAACTAATATTTCGACCTGGTGGTAAACCCTTGTAAGGAATTCTTGTACGTCCGCCAAAGATAAACATGGTATTATTAGCAAGGCTGCTAAACATATTAAAGACCCCATTTTCCAGGCCTTTGCCTGCTCCTAATAGAAGAACTAGCATAAAGATTCCCCAAAACACCCCAAAAGCAGTAAGTAGGGTTCTTAGTTTATGCTTTTGTATAGTGCTATAAATTTCCTGCCACTTATCAAGATCAAACATGGCTGGTGATGGGAGCTTCTACTTCGTCATTCACTATGAGCCCATCTTTTAGCCTTATCACCCTTTGGGTCATCGCAGCGATATCATTCTCATGGGTTACTATTATGATAGTCATACCCTCTTTATTTAAAGACTTAAAAAGGTCCATCACATCATTCGATGTTTGCGAATCTAAGGCTCCCGTGGGCTCATCAGCAAGTATAATTTTCGGTTGAGCGGCCAATGCTCTTGCTATTGCTACTCTTTGTTTCTGCCCACCCGAAAGTTCCGATGGTAAATGATGGGCTCTGTCTTTTAGGCCCACTTTATCTAGATACTCAAGCGCAATTGCATTTCGCTTAGACCTATTTACATTGCGATAATAAAGCGGTAAGGCTACATTTTCCATTGCGTTTTTAAAAGATAAAAGATTGAACGATTGAAAAACAAACCCAATAAATTGATTTCTATAGAGGGCCGCCATGCTCTCTGTTAGATTTTTGACGGGTTTGCCGGCTAATAAATAATCGCCAGAATCGTAGTTATCTAGAATCCCTAAGATATTCAATAAGGTAGATTTACCCGAGCCTGAGGAGCCCATAATTGATACAAATTCGCCCTCTTTTATGTGTAGGTTTATACCTTTTAGTACCTGTAAGGAGGAGTGCCCTATATGGTAGGATTTATTTATATCATTTAAAAGTATCATTATTGTAAACTTAAATTATTTTCCTTAAAATATATTTTTTGTTTTTACTATAACACCTTTCTATTTACTGTATATGGAGTTTAGTCGAATGTTTGAACATAAGTATTAACGGATTGTTAAATTTGTACTACTAGCTTCTCTTGATTATATGCAAAAACTTAATTGTATTCTCCTCATTGATGATGACGATATTAATAATTACATGAATGAGAGACTTATAAAAAAACTTAACGTAAGTCATAATGTAAAAGTGACACTGAACGGCAAGGAAGGACTTGACTTCATTAAGCATCATTGTAGCCTAAACGATGATAAGTGTCCCGAACTTATATTTTTAGATATTAATATGCCAGTAATGGATGGGTTTGAATTTTTACAGGCTTTTGAAGGTTTAAACCTGGAAAACAGAGAGAGAATGAATATCAATATTCTTACATCGTCTCACAATGAAAAAGACATAGCGATGTTAAAAGTCTTAGGGAAGTTTAATTTTATTAATAAGCCACTAACTGAAGAGAAATTATTTAATTGTTTGATCAACGCCCTCTCCCAGAACTGATTTTATTCCTTTTTATTTTTTTATAGAATACAATTTATTTATTTTTAAAACAGTAAAATAACTGTTTAAAATCCTCATCGTAATACCTTTTTGATAGCTCAGCTATTCCAATTTAAGTAACTCTTCAAGTAATTAGGAAAATGAAAACCATTCTGTATTTACCCATTTTTATTTTTGGGTTTTTTCTCACAACCGACTCTGAGGCGCAAGGCATTTCAAAGACCATTCCCTTTAGTCTAACAAGCCCATTTAGCGAGCCCGACGGAAGAAGTGACTTAGTGAAGCTGCCTGGAGGTGATTTCATAACCTTGGCAAAGGTCAAAGGAAATACAATTAGCAAGTCCGAGTTTGCGCTAGAACGATATACCAATGAACTTGTTAACAAGTGGAAATCAACCCTAATAGCAGATAACACAGAAGATTTTAAAGAACTGTATTATAACGGCAAAGAGCTGGTCCTTTTGTCTGTAATTCATAAGGTAGACGAGAAGAAAACAACATTGGTAGCATATGCATTCGACTTAAATACGGGATCTAAGACCTGGAATAAAGACCTTGAAACATATGACATTGGCAAATATGAATACCATGAACATAAGGGTAGAGTGAGAGAGTCCTTTATCGACGTAGTGTGCGAGCATGTAGACCCTATGTTTGTAACGCCCTTCCAATACAAACACAATATTGTCTTTTCTCCAGATAGTAGCAAGTTCTTATCATATGTCTTTAATTATGCAGACAAAAATCTTTTTGCCTATTTAAATATCTATGATAAAGCAGGAAATGTATTAAAAAAAGGAAAAGTATCGATTGACAATGATTACATAAACCACGGAATATACCTTGCCAATGACAATACTATTTATGTACTAAATGAAAATAAGTTCGGCAAGACCAATTTTATTAAATACGATCTTGATACTCACGATTTCTCGTTGATAGAATTAGGCGGTTCAAGTTACCAGAAGGAAGATTTTAATGTACATTTTCTAAATGACGACTCCTTTATAGTGGCTAATATCGAGTCAGAAGGGGACAAGCTCATGGGTGTGATGTACTCTAAAGTGAACTTTGAAAAGAAAGAAGTGGAGCAGTCCTATGTGCTTAGCCTTGACCAAGGTATCAGGGAGAAAATATTAAAGGAAAGGAAAGAGTTTAAGAACTTTAAAACAGAGGAAGATTGGAGAAATTATGATCTTACCAATCTTTATGTATCAAAATCTGGCGAAGTATTCATCGCAATTGAAAAAAGAGGATTGTATTCTGAAGGTTATCCCCATATCAAGAAAGACGCGTTTGACATTAGTCATGAGGTTGAGGTCAACGGACATGTTCAAGCAGAAGGTTTGATATTATTTGGTTTTGATAAGGCAGGCACGCTAATGTGGAACAAGTATATAGGGAAAAATCAGATATACCCTGCAAATGACGGATTAAATACGGTCTCTTGTGTCATAGATTTTACAGTTGACTTAAAAAAAATAAAAATAGTCTATGCAACTTCCGAAAATATGACGGCGGCGCTACATCAAATCAATGTGGTCGAAATCGATAAAAAAAGCGGCGAAGTAACAAAATCTGTTTTTTTACCAAACAATGAAAAACTGATTATTGTAAGAGATTATACGACTTGGGCCAGTGCATCAAATCTGTTATTTGTAGGAAAAAAGAGTCTCACAGGTAAGGCCTCCTATATGATTAATTATAAAATCGATTAGTGTACTTAACAAAAAAGTATTGAAGAGGTTATTCAATAAAAATTCAATATCATGACACTAGCTATTAACCACGACCTGAAATTTAAAAAGTTCTATGCTAATATTGATGGTAAACAATGCTGGTTGAAGTATTCTATCAAAAATGGCATTTTTATGGAATTGGAAGTTCTGTTCATTCCAATCAGTTTAAGAGGAGTGGGATTAGCTAAAAAAATGATAGAACAGGCTATTTCCTACGCTGAAAAGAATTTTTTAAAAATCATACCCCAGTGTTCCTATATCAGAAGTTTTTTCGAGGTAAATTTCCAATACAATCACCTGATGCATGTTTCAAATTTTGATTTCCACGCACGACTAAATTATAACTAATCAAATTTAAGCTCCTTCAACTCTTTTCCTTTTATCG
>DASVUU010000681.1:0-2548 GCA_036386935.1 Cytophagaceae bacterium
GCCGTATCCAACACATCTTGGTAATGTCCCTCTTTTGTCGCTGTGCTTATTATAGGCAAATATTCTTCTACTTGGCTTAGAATCGATTCTGCCATCTCTCTTATCATTTTCTCATCCCCGTGAGTAATATCGGACAAGAATTTCAAACTTGAAGCTGTATTCATTTTTTAATTTAAAGAATGGATAAATTAAGTCTTATACCCTTTATCTTTGTGAATAGTTGCAAAAAACAACTCCCCGCTGGAATTTTTTGTGAGATAGGGGGTTAGAAAGAGGTTATATATAGCTTAAGTAGTAAGATGAATTTTAAAAGTATTGTTTCTATTGCCTTCTTTTTCGGGTTAAATCTCATCGGTTATGCCCAAAAGGGATCAAACTGCCCTGAGGATCTTATACCAAAGCTGAGCCAGAATAAACAATGGGGATATACAAATCTTTTCGGCCAATGGGTGATCCAACCAATTTACACCAAAGTATCTCCATATATTGAAAACAAAGCAGTCGTAATGAAAGGCACTCTCAATGGAGTGATCGACTGTGAGGGTAACATCGTGCTTTCCCCAAAATATGAACGCTTGACAAATTTTCGATATGGAAAGATTTGGGCGATGCAAAAGGGGTTATGGTCGTTGTTGAATGATAAAGGTGGTACACTTTTACCACCTCAGTTCACCGAAATAAATCCTATACCCAATACCGAGCTGACTTGGGTAAACAAGGATGGCAAATGGGGTCTATTTAATGAGGAAAAAGGTCAGTATCTATGTCAGCCAAAGTTTGTATTTGCGCAGATAATGTCACCAAATGCTACGCTCGTCAAGGTGGAGGATAAATTTGGAGTAGTAAACCACATCAACTGCGGCTTTCTTCTTCCAGCGCAAATAACCAAAGTGCGGAAAGTTGGAACCCATACTATAATATTTAAACAAGACAATAAGTGGGGTCTGTTTAATGAGTTCGGTAAGCTTCATTTAAACCCAGAATATGATTCAATATCGAACAAATACACTGATGTCTTGCTAGTTCAAAAAGGCGGATATTATGGATTATATAGTCTGAATGGCACTCAAATTCTAGCACCCGAATACGACGAAATAGGCACTTACAGTGAAGGCTATTTTCTAATCCGTAAAAAGGGAAAATTCGGCTATGCCACTAGGGCTGGAAAGATATTCATTAAGCCTTCTTACGACGAAGCGTATCCCTTTTTTGGGAAAAAAGCCATCGTAAAAACTAATGGAAAATATGGGGTAATAGACATAAAAAATAAGTTTGTTCTTAAGCCTGAATACGAGGCGGCGTACAGGAATTATACAACCGGTATATTTTCGCTCAAGAAAAAGCCAACAGACAAATACCTTATTTTCTCAAACGAGCTTCTTAATGTTTCAACTAATGGATTTGATTCAGTTTTTGTCTCCGACAGTTCTAACGTTATAAGGGTAATTCATAACGGTAGTTACAAGCTATTTGACCTGAAGAAAAAGGACTTTGCTGTGAACGAAGCTTTCGATGGTGCAGATGCCGTCGTTAATGGGTCTGCTAAGGTTTATAAATCAAGCAAGTATGGGATTATAAGCGAGACAGGTAGAATGATTGTTCCCTTAGATTATGACTCTATAACAATCGAAAAGTGGGGCATAAGGGCGGCAAATAAAATATACCAACTAGGTAAACTCGGTGTTGCTGATGAAAATGGAAAGATAATTATTCCTGTAGTGTATGAATTTATAAGCTTCTCGTCGCCTAGTTTCTTAAAGGTAAAAAAAGAGAAGTTTGGTGTTTTAAAAACCAATGGTGCTGTCGTAAAAGATTTTGTATACGACTTTCTATCTAATGCCAAACACAATCCTGCCGTTCCAGAATGGCCGGCGATAGTTTCACAAAAGAATAAATATGGACTGCTGAATGAAAAGGGGGTAGAGGTGTATCCAGTCAAGGCAAATTCCATTAACTATGCTGGAGAGAACTACTATGTGATACAAGAAGGTAAAAAATATGGAGTTTTAAACCCGTCCAGCCAAAAGTCAATGGAGGAATTCCAGCCGCAATTCGAAGCTATGACCACTATGTCAACAGGTGTGATTGCTGCTAAGAAAGGGGGGAAGTGGGGGTATGTGAATACCAGGAATGAAGAACTTATCCCTTTTATATATGATGAAGCTGGCCCGTTTGAAAATAGATTTGCTATCGTAAAGTCAGGCGACTTATATGGAGTGATTAATAAAAATGGAGCGATGGTGGTAAAGCCTGAGTATACCTCTCACAGTAAAGAAACTGGAGGGCAACGACTACTTTCTAAAGGCGGTAAATTTTTTAAGTTGATGTCGGACGGAAGCCTACTGTGATTAACAATTCCTGATGTTTTGTGTTGACTTACAAAATTAAATCAAAGACTGTCTATCGCAGAAGTTTCACCAAACTAAATCAACAATGAATAAAATCGTTCTTAGTGATCTGTTGTCCAAACTAGTATTTGTTGGCCTATTTTTTTTTCTTTTTTCATGCTCGAAGAAGACTGTCAATCAAGCGTCTTATCCACGAGAAT
>DASVUU010000682.1:0-6210 GCA_036386935.1 Cytophagaceae bacterium
ATAATATCAGGGTTTTCAACATTACTCTTTTCAAGTTTTGCTGGCACATTCTATACCGGCCTTTTAATTAGCTTAACATTATTTGCCGCAATCATTGCAGATCTATTACTTTTGCCAGTGCTTCTTTTACTCTTTTATAAGAAAAATAATAATTTTTAGATAAAATATAATAAATTCAACAAGGCACCGTTTTCAAGTCCTGATCAGTACTACAATGAAGAAATATTTCTCTCTCTTATTTCCCGTCTTCAATCTTCTAGGTATTGTTATCGTACTAATTATCCTTTCCCACTTTAATAAATCTAATAAGCGAAGTGCAAATAGAAGAAACATCGTAAAGACTAGCCCGAAGAGAGACCTTCCAACACCAGCGCAATATTCGATCAAAGAAAGCAATTATAGATTTGCCTCAAAAAAGGAGGATAAATTTCTTAATTTTTAATCATAATTTTTCTTTACTTACTTTTTTAGTTAAAAGCCCTACTTTTACATTTCCTTTTTAATAAACATCATGGCTGATTATAGTTTTCGCGATTCTGAGAAGAAGTGGCAAGAGTATTGGGAATCCAATCAAATTTTTAAAAGCGAAGTAGATTCAAATAAGAAAAAGTATTATGTATTAGACATGTTCCCTTATCCCTCGGGCGCAGGCTTACATGTTGGGCATCCGCTTGGATATATTGCTACTGACATAGTAGCTCGCTATAAAAGAATAAAAGGCTACAACGTGCTCCATCCAATGGGTTTTGATTCTTTTGGTCTTCCAGCCGAGCAATATGCAGTACAGACTGGACAGCATCCAGCGATTACCACTGAAAAAAATATCACCCGCTATAAGGAACAGCTAAGAAAAATAGGCTTTTCGTTCGATTGGTCCAAAGAAGTGCGGACGAGTGACCCGGCTTATTATAAATGGACACAGTGGATATTTATACAATTGTTCCACTCTTGGTACAACAAACAAACTGACAAGGCCTCTCCTATTTCTGACTTAATTAAGATCTTTGAAAAAGAGGGCAATGCAAACGTTAAAGCAGTTTGCGATGAGGATGTAACGGTCTTTTCACAGAGCGATTGGAACTCATTCAATGAAAAACAAAAGGAAGAGCGGTTATTAGCCTATCGCCTTACCTACCTGGCTGACACGATGGTAAACTGGTGTCCCGAGCTAGGAACCGTACTAGCCAACGAGGAAGTCAAAGATGGTCTTTCGGAAAGAGGTGGATACGCCGTCGTAAGAAAGAAGATGAGCCAATGGAGTATGAGGATTACTGCATATGCCGACAGACTTTTGACTGGACTCGATGGACTTGACTGGCCAGAGGCGATGAAAGAAATGCAAAGAAATTGGATTGGTAAATCACTCGGCGCTGAATTGGAGTTCGAAGTGGTAAACTCCGAGAAAACAAAGATTAAAGTGTTCACAACTCGGGTGGATACCACTTTTGGAGTAACCTATCTTTCGCTTGCACCAGAGCATGAGCTTATTCCCTCTCTAACTACCAAAGAATACCAAGATGCGGTCGATAACTATGTAACGATGGCAAAGAACCGTTCTGAAAGGGACAGGATGAGTGATGTAAAAACTGTTTCGGGACAGTTTACAGGCAGCTATGCCATCAATCCTTTCAACGGAGAAAAGATACCTGTTTGGATTGCCGACTACGTTCTTTCAGGATATGGTACTGGGGCTGTGATGGCGGTGCCATCTTCGGATACACGTGACTTTGCCTTCGCTTCAAATTTTAAACTACCTATCATCGCGGTTCAAGAAGGCGAAGGGACCGACATCACTAAAGAAGATTTTGACCCTAAAAAAGGGACCATGATCAACTCGGGCTTTCTGAATGGACTTACAGTGAAGGAAGCAATAAAGAAGGCCGTTGAATTTGTAGAAGAAAAAGGATATGGAAAAGGCAAAGTGAATTACAAAATGCGCGACTCCATATTTAGTCGTCAAAGATATTGGGGTGAGCCTATCCCTATTTATTATAAGGATGGTATTGCTCGCACAATCAATGAAGCTGACTTACCAATTGTGCTTCCTGAAATTGAAGAATACAAACCAACTGAGAGTGGGGATCCACCACTTGGAAGAGCTAAAGATTTTACTTATGCGCCTACTGGTTCTTTAGAAAGATATCCGATTGAGTTAAATACTATGCCAGGCTGGGCAGGTTCGAGTTGGTATTTCCTAAGGTATATGGATCCCAATAATGAAACGATCCTAGTAGACAAGGAAGCTGAAAAGTATTGGAACCAAGTGGATCTTTACATCGGAGGATCTGAACATGCAACTGGGCACCTATTGTACTCTAGATTCTGGAATAAATTTTTGTTCGACTTGGGAGTCGTCACTTCAGACGAACCGTTCAAAAAATTGATTAATCAAGGAATGATCCAGGGGAGGTCTAATTTTGTGTATAGGATAAATGGTACCGCTAAATATGTATCCTGTAAGCAAAAGCTGGGCTATGAAACAACAGAGATGCATGTTGATGTGAATATAGTTGATAATGACATCTTAGACATTGAAGCATTCAAGGCGTGGAGACCAGATCTGGCCGAGGCAGAGTTTATTACCGAACCCGACGGGACCTATCTCTGCGGTCATGAAGTTGAGAAAATGTCGAAGTCTAAATATAATGTTGTCAACCCTGACGATGTAGTGGAGAAATATGGAGCAGACACATTAAGAATGTACGAGATGTTCCTAGGTCCGCTAGAGCAGTTTAAACCATGGAATACAAATGGAATTGACGGCGTTTCTAAGTTCATCAAAAAACTTTGGAAACTATTTCACAATGAAAAAGGTGATTTCCAGATAGAGAATAGTGCACCTAGTCGGGAGGAATTTAAGATACTGCATCAAACGATAAAGAAAGTTGAAGAGGATGTAGAAAGGTACTCCTTCAACACTTCGGTCAGTACATTTATGATTTGCGTGAATAAACTAACTGAATTGAAGTCCAATAAGAGACAGATTCTAGAAGACCTTTTAATAATTCTTTCGCCTTATGCACCGCATATTACCGAAGAGCTATGGAGTTTATGCGGTCATATGGAGTCAATCACAAAATCTAATTTTCCGCAATGGAAGGAGGAATATTTGACTGAAAGTGATTTTGAATATCCCGTTTCTATCAATGGCAAGATGAGGGTAAAACTGAACCTTCCGCTAAGCTTGTCGAAGGAAGAAATTGAAAAAAGGGTGCTTGAGTCGGATATTGTCCAAAAATGGCTGGAGGGAAAAAATCCTAAAAAGGTAATTGTGGTGCCAAATAAGATAGTGAACCTAGTCATTTAAACAAAAAGCCCTGCAAGTACAGGGCTTTTTTATTTCAGCCTACCTATTTCTATTTTTTAAACAGCAAAACTTTCTCCGCAACCGCAAGTGCGAGAAGCATTCGGATTGATAAATTGAAAGCCTTTTCCATTCAGCCCGTCGCTGAAGTCTAAGGTGGTCCCCAACAAATACAAAAGGCTTTTCTTGTCTACCAATATTTTCACTCCCTTGTCTTCAAATATCTGATCCGAAGGCTGTATTTCTTCATCAAATTTCAGATTATACATTAATCCAGAACAACCTCCTCCTTCTACCGATACACGGATGTTACTTTTATCAGAATGTCCTTCCTTGACCCTAAGATCCATTACGTGGTCTTTTGCCTTGTCTGTTATGTTTATCATATCAATAAAAATCTTAATATTACCTTATTAAACTTTTTTGAAAAGTATTTAGTTTCAAAAAGCCTTCATCAAATATACTTCCAAAAAAATAACTTTCCATGTTTGACAAAATAGAACATATTGGCATTGCTGTAAAAAATCTGGCTGATTCTAATATAATCTATCAAAAGCTCCTAAATACGCTCCCCTATAAGTCCGAAAGTGTTGCGTCTGAAAAAGTAGAGACTTCATTTTTTAAGATTGGAGAGTCAAAGGTAGAATTGTTGCAAGGCCTCGACGATGATAGCCCAATAGCTAAATTTATAAATAAGAAAGGGGAAGGAATTCATCACATTGCTTTTGCTGTGAAGGATATTGTCAGCGAAATGAAAAGGTTGAAATCCGATGGTTTTGAAGTATTGTCGGACACGCCGAAAATAGGCGCCGACAATAAGCTTGTTTGCTTTATTCACCCCAAATCCGCCAATGGAGTGCTGATCGAACTTTGTCAGGAAAGGGAGTAGTTACATAATAAGATGTGGGTTGTCTCTTCTCAATTTTTTCACCTTTCTTACATCTTTCCGACATTTCTTGGTTTGCATACTGCATTGAGAGCTTGCAAAAAAGAAACTAATAAGTAAGATTAAAATATATAATTTGCGAAACATTAGATTTCCGAATTAGGATATATAACAAGTTGACAAGAAAAATGGAAGAAACAAAAAGAACCGAACTAAGCACGCTGGGCGAGTTCGGACTTATAAATAGAATCAAAGGGAATTTTACCCTTAATAATAAAGAGTCTGTTAAAGGTATTGGTGATGACACCGCCGTTTTAGAATATTCGGATTCGGAATATGTATTATTATCGACTGATATGTTGGCGGAAAGTGTTCATTTCGACTTAAGTTATGTGCCTCTAAGGCATTTAGGTTATAAAGCAGTAGCGGTAAATGTTTCAGATATTGCTGCAATGAACGGTATTCCTAAACAAATAGTGGTAAGCTTAGCCTTATCGAACAAATTTTCAGTCGAGGCACTAGACGAGCTGTATTTAGGAATAGAAGCTGCCTGTAAAAATTACAAAATAGACCTTGTTGGGGGCGATACCACCTCCTCGCGTTCTGGACTTATCATTAATATCGCCGTAACGGGTACAGTGAAGAAAGAAGAAATTACTTATAGAAGTACTGCAAACGTTGGGGATCTCATTTGTGTAACAGGAGACCTAGGGGGAGCTTTTACGGGCTTACAAATTTTAGAGAGAGAGAAGCAGGTATATCTGACAAACCCAGATATGCAACCTGACCTGGAAGGCAAAGATTATATTGTGCAAAAGCAACTTAGGCCCGAAGCTCGAATGGATATTGTCCATGAATTTAAAGAGCTGAAACTTATACCAACATCGATGATCGATGTTTCTGACGGCCTTGCTTCAGAACTATTGCACATTTGCAAGCAGTCAGTCAAGGGTGCGGTCATATATGATGACAAACTGCCAATCGATAATCTTGCCTACGAGACGGCCACGGAATTTAATCTTGATCCGATCACCTGCATATTAAATGGCGGTGAAGATTATGAGCTCTTGTTTACAATAAAACAGGAAGATTTTGAAAAGATAAAAAATCATGCAGATATCAGCGTTATTGGCCATATCGTGGATAAAGCCAAGGGCGTGAATTTGATGACAAAATCAGGTAATGCCTATCCGGTCACGGCTCAAGGTTGGGTACATTTTTAATGTACCTCAGCTCAAAGGTTCATCAAGATCATGAATGACATCTAGTGCCCCATCCTCTGGATAAGGTATAAAAATAAAACCCGTAAGTTTTACATCCACTACAAACAAGCAGCAGAATTCCTCTGGGTCTCTGTAAGCAACTTTAAATTCTTCCTCCTTGTCAGCTGCAATCAATTGTCTTTGTAAGAATTCATCGAGAAAGGAAGCTGAATAATTCCATAAATTCATCGCTTCTTTTTTTGCAATGAATATCTGGCCAATTGGCGTTGCTTCTTTGCACATAACAAAGATCGGGTATGCAGAAATCTCACGTTTTCTTATTTGATAAGAAGCATCTTTGATAGTATCTGCAACCTTTACGAAATCATTTGTGATCGTCCCTAGATACTTGCCGTCCAACTCTGGTTCACTATACATACTTATTTATCTTTTTTGTAATAGAACTACATTTTCTACGTGGTAGGTGTGAGGAAACATATCTACCGGTTGTACTTCTTCAATCTTATATTTCTCGTCCATAAGGGCCAGATCACGCGCTTGGGTGGCAGGATTACAGGAAACATAAACTATTTTTTTCGGCGCCATTTCCAAAAGCATTTTTACAACATCTTCGTGCATACCAGCTCTCGGTGGGTCAGTTATTACCAAATCAGGCACACCTATGTTTTCTACGAATTCCCTTGAAAGCAAATCTTTAATATCACCAGCGTAAAACTCAGTATTGCTAAGATTATTTGTTGAAGAATTTTTCCTAGCATCCTCTACTGCCATTTCTACGTATTCCATCCCCACCACAC
>DASVUU010000683.1:0-2795 GCA_036386935.1 Cytophagaceae bacterium
GCACAACTGCTGGAACAACAGCAGGATCAACTGGTGGAGCGGGAACAACATCTGGAACGGGTACAACAACATCTGGTACTACATCTGGAACTACTGGTACATCGACTAGTGGAAGCACTTCTGGTGCAACTGGTGGAACCACGGGAACTACGAGCCGTACCACTTCTGGTTCAACATCAGGTACTTCAACATCAGGTACAGGATCAACATCAGGTACTTCGACATCAGGTACAGGTGCTGGTACTTCTACTGGACGATAATTTCTTATAAGTAGATTGTAGGGAAATAGAAAGGGATCGACTTAAGAGTTGATCCCTTTTTTGTGTCTGATCCAAGAAGTTACGACTGCCGACCAGTCATTTTAACGGTTAATAATTAATATTAGTTAAGACTACTTCTCTATTATAATTTCATTCCCATTATCGATATTTATTCTTACAGACCCACTACCGTTAGTTAATTCCTTCCAAAGCCAACCTTCTTCATTTAGATTGTTGGTCAGCTTCAAAAGCCTACCATTAGCAATGACCTTTTTAGGTCTACGCTTTAATCTCAATACAGCCTTGCTATAAGTATCAAAGGTTTTATACGCAATTGACTTGTCGTTATAGGAAATTTTTTGGACAGCAGAACTGGACTTAATGAGATGATCTTCATTATCTGGAGCCCATTCTGGAACGGCGGCCATTCCATCAAAAAAGTGCTTGATATAATCAGCATAGCCGTCACTCCACCAACTTCCGGGCCACGTATGGCCTACCCAAGCGGCCCCGCTGGGTTCAACGGCGTAGGTTGCATAATTAAAATGTCGCAACGCCTGTTCTTTAAACCAGCTATTATTCGTCCTCGAATACCACATTGCACACACTGAGGCATACCTAGAGGTATGACTTGCCATGGGTTCAAAACACCAAGACTGTTCTTTTATAGCATCGATATTTTCTGTTCCAAAGGCACTTTTTACATAATAGATTAAAGCTGGAATGTCAGCTTCTAAATTGTTAGCCTTTCCGGGGTCATTTATTAAATAACGGGCGGTTTCCATGGGGCTAACTTGATTTCTGTTAGCCTGCTTAGGGTCGCTGGGAATATCTTCGAAGTAGGCATTCCATACATAAGTTTTCATAGGTCCATTTCGAGAATACAACCATTCCAATGCCAGCTTGCTAGTTTCAGTATATTGCCTAATTCTGCCCGTATCCAAAGAAATCCCCGCGCCGATTCTAAGGATTTCGTCAAACAAGCGAATAGGTTCTACTACATGTGAGCAATATTCATCTATAGTCTTCCCCGTTCGAGCATTTATCCGAAAAGGCCAGGGTGAGCGATTGGTTTGTGTCGAGGGTTCAAGCGAGTTTTGCCCTGGAAGGACATCTTTCTTTACAAACTTGGCCAAACCATCTGCACAGTCAAGGCCAGCTTTCAGATATTTCTTGTCCAGAGTAATTTCGTAAAATTTTATATAGGCATACCCCAATTCCCCAATTTTATCTGGTTCTATCCCGTGCAACCCATCTCCGCGCATTCCTTCGTTTTCCCATTTCGTAGCACCGTAATATAGGGAGTCAAAAGGATTGGAGCTTGCGTAAGGGACGTTAGCCCATACGAAGTTTGACGGAGTCGTTCCATGCGTCAGCTGATAGTCCAACATTTCCTTTACTTTCGTTACATAAGTAACATCTCCTGTAAAGGGGAAGTAATCCAATGCTAGGCTTTGTGTCATCCCTGCGAAGACGCATGCAGGATTGTGCATCCAGCCTTCTGCATCGAAGTTTGCATTCTCGGTTCCTCCTATTGATTTTCCTTGCTCTATCTTCCATGACTTTTTCATGTGCGGCCCTTGGAAGCAACAGGTGGTGTAGAGCATATCCTTACCAGTTTCTTTCTCAATAAGTCTTTTGTCCTTCACAAACTCAGAAGTCATTTTTATTACCTGTGAATAGGAACGCGAGCTATTTTGAGGGGAATATCGTGGCAATAGTTTGCCTGTTTTATCTAAGTTGATTTTTGCTCCGCAAAGGCTGTCGAGTTTTGTTTTAGTATTAATAGTCTGGGCGAACCCAACATTTATGGATAAAATAAAATAAAGTGCAATTGAATACTTGATCATGGAGACTGTGGATTTGAGGAAGATGTAAGCTATTGATTGAATGCTTCGCGAAAAAGTAGTAAATATAAAAATTTTCTTCAAAAAGTGCGGTACGATCTGAAGCCCTAAATAAGATTAAAAAAAGTGGCCTTTCTATCATAGAAAGACCACGTATGCTTAATGTCCAGAATTTCCCGAAGTTCTGGTACTCCCGTTCCCATGTTCATCGGAGTGGCCAGACATTGCGGAACTATCCGCGGTTACATTAGTGGCTGGAGTTGCAGAATCATGTTCGGCCTCGGTCATACCAGCAGGGATGTCCTTTTTATTATCATCGCTTCTACTTGAGCATGAGTAGAATAATGATGATGAGAATATTGATAATATTATTAATGTCTTTTTCATAGGGTAGATAATTGTTAAAGGCTATTAACTATGGAATAAATAAAATGTTTTATCCCTATCTTACCGCGTGTTTGATATCCGGGACCTTGCCATACCTATCTACTATTGGTAACTTCTCCATCCTTTCTACCTCTATGATAGGGTAGTTGAAGTCCAGCACCACCTTACCTTTTATTTTATAGAATCCTTTACCAGCTAGCGGATATTGCAGTGCGACCTTAGGAAAATGTACCGTGTCAAAAAAGTGGCCATTTTTATCTAAGAATGTTCCGAAGTTCATGTATGTGCCAGACTTTGTCCA
>DASVUU010000684.1:0-6913 GCA_036386935.1 Cytophagaceae bacterium
CCAGTTCCATTCTCTCCTGTAACTAATACATTTGCATCTGTGGGAGCCACTTTCTGGATTGTAGCAAATATCTTTTTCATTTGGCTTGAAACACCAATAAAATTGGATGTCTCAAGAACAGGCTCCGTCTTTTGGCTAGGAATAACGGTTTTACATTCCAGTATTGACTTAGCTAAAAAAAAGAGTTTGTCATTGTCCCAAGGTTTTAAGACATAGTCTATGGCACCTTCCTTCATGGCTTTCACAGCCCTCTCAACGTCGCCGTAAGCAGTCATCAGTACTACCTTTGCGTTAGAGTCAAACGTTAGAATATTTTTCAACCAAAAAAAACCTTCCTTACCACTTGAGGTATCTCGGCTAAAGTTCATGTCAAGTAATATAAGGTCATATTTTTCTCGGCTTATTTTATTCATCAACTTGTCTGTATCAGACAATACATGTACAACGGAAGCTATCGGCTTTAGCAGCATAGCGGCTGCTTGTAGCACGTCTTCATCGTCGTCGACAATCAATACTTTACCGTGATGCATAGATTTCTAAGGACAACTTTATGTCAAATGATTGTGAAATGTAGCAAGAATTTTCTTGAAAAAAATCTTAAAAAAACTTATTACCAATGGGAAGGCAAGACTGTCCGATTCCGTGCATAAAAAGTGTCCGGTAATGAACAGTGTAATTGAGAACGCTGATCATAGACTACTCATAATCTATGATTTAAAATATTGGCACATTGTATGAATAAAAATTAAAAAAAAATTAATGGACAAAGTAATAGAGAAAAAGAAAAAAACGTGGTGGCAGCTTTCGCTTTACAGTCTATTGCCATTGTCTTTATTGAGTATTTTGTACTTAAACTTAAAAGACGTCAATATAAAAAAGTTAAAATTAGAAGTTTCCAAAATTACAATCGCTGAGGTCACGAAAGGAAACTTCATCGAATACATTCCTATTGAAGGAATGGTAATGCCATTTAAATCTGTCTATCTAGATGCGGTGGAAGGTGGGATTGTCGAACAGATATATAAAGAAGATGGGGCAACTGTCGCTATAAACGACCCTATCTTAAGGCTTTCAAATACAGAGTTGCAATTGAATATTATGCAACGTGAAGCGGGACTTTTTGAATTAATGGATCAGTTGCAGACCACAAAAATTAACTATGAAAAGAATAGAACCTCTCTACTAATGAACCTGTCAGATTTGGAATATCAACTACTCGACGCGGAGAGAATACATGAGGCCAATGTAGGGCTATATGCTGATAAAGTCATTTCGAAAAAAGAGTATAATGAGGCTGAAAATAAATTCCGTTACCTAAAAAATAAGGCTGCATTGACGAAAAGACTATTGAAGCAAGATAGCCTATCCTCCAACGAGCAAATTCGCCAAATGAGGGCGTCCATCCAACGTATGGACAAGAATATGGAGGTAATGAAATCTAAGTTAGACAATTTAATTGTGAGAGCACCAGCCGCAGGACAGCTGACATCCTTGAGCGCAGAGGTTGGCGAGCTAAAGCCTATAGGCAAGAACCTTGGGCAGATTGACATACTTGATAACTTCAAGATACATGCATCCATAGATGAATATTATATAAACAGGGTATATCGCGATCAGACAGCGAAGCTAGAGTTAGATGACCACATGATAGAGTTAATGGTTCATAAAATCTACCCCAATGTAAAGGGTGGAAAGTTCCAAGTAGACCTTGTTTTTCGCAATGCAAATGACTTAACTAAAATAAAGTCAAAAATACGTCGGGGGCAGTCGCTAAGATTACGGTTAGAGATGAGCGACGAGAAGGAAGCCTTACTTATCCCTAAAGGAAGCTTCTACCAACAAACGGGTGGCAACTGGATATTCATTTTAAACAAAGGTGGCGACATTGCTACAAGAAAAGACATCAAGGTAGGGCGGCAAAATCCCGAAAACTTTGAAATACTCGAGGGCTTGAAGCCTGGCGAGAAAGTAATTACCTCAGGATATGATGGCTTTGGTGAGGCGGAGCAGATAATATTAGAAGAATAATTTTCAAGTAATAGCAACTGTAGGGAAAAAGTGATTTGAAAATCGTCGTTGCGATTTAAATAATTCTTATACCTGGCTCTAGCACTCTTACTACAATATAATACAAACTAAATACTAACCATTTATTATGCTACTAAAAACAACTAATCTCAGAAAAGTATATCGCACAGCTGATGTCGAAACTACTTCCCTTTTTAACATTAACATGACGCTAAATAAGGGCGAGTTCACTGCGATAATGGGGCCTTCCGGATGCGGGAAATCTACCCTGCTAAACATAATTGGACTCCTTGACAATCCTAGTGGTGGTGAGCTATATTTTTTGGATAAAGAGGTGTCTAAATATACTGAAAGACAAAGGGCAGAACTTCGAAAATCAAATATTGGATTCATTTTTCAAAGTTTCAATCTAATTGACGAGCTAACCGTTTTTGAAAACGTTGAATTGCCGCTGATTTATATGAAAATTGGTGCGGTAGAGAGAAAAAGACGCGTAGAAGAAGTAATGGAGAAACTGCAAATCATGCACCGCAGGAAACATTTTCCACAGCAACTTTCAGGAGGGCAACAACAACGTGTAGCAGTCTGCCGTGCTATTGTAGCAAAGCCTAGCCTAATACTTGCCGATGAGCCAACCGGTAACCTGGATTCAAAAAATGGAGAAGAAGTCATGAATTTACTTACACAATTGAATGAAGAAGGCACCACCATCATTATGGTTACCCACTCTCTTGACCATGCCTCTTACGCTAATAGAATTATAAATTTATTCGATGGGCAAATCGTTTCCGAGAATTTCCAGCCAGTTGCGTTAGCCTCTCGCAATTCCTAATAAAGATCGGCCCATTTAATTTACACTCAATCTTTTTAATATCATGCTTAAAAACTATTTCAAAATAGCCGTTAGAAACCTCTGGCGAAACAAAATTTTTTCCTTCATCACCATATTCGGGTTTGCCTTAGGAATATCCTGTGCCTACTACGCCTCCACCTACCTAGATAGAATGATAAATATAGATGGAAACCACAGGTTAAGTGATAGACTTTATATAGTAATCTACGATAAATTTCAAAATGGTGACAATACTTGGAAAACCGTTTTAAACTTTCCCTCCGTAAAGCATCAAATGGAAGCTCAATTCCCTCAAGTGGAAAAAATAGCTCGTTTGAATGTTGGATATAGTATGTTGAAATATGGGGAGAAAGCATTTAATGAAAGTACTTTTTTCATTGACACAACACTTTTTTCATTAATAGACTTTGAGATTATTAACGGTCAAAAGACCGAGATATTGAAGAGCCCTACTTCTGCCATGATTTCATCTAAACTTGCAAAAAAACTGTTTGGAAAAATTAATCCTATAGGTAAAACCATAATAAGAAATAACAAAGAAGAATTTGTTGTTACCGCAGTATTCAGACCCTTCGAACGGTCTTATTTTTCAGAGGTTGCTATCTTTCTTCCTTACCATCAAATGGGCGGAGATATGCAGAATAATTGGAATGGTTACAGCGTAAATACCCTAGTGTTATTGAATAAAAATACAGATGTGAGTGCTTTAGATAAGCAGCTCACGCCAATGCTGAGGAAGCACAGATCGGCGCCTCAGGATGGAATGAAAGAAGAATTACATCTAGCTAAGTTCTCCAGTATTGCCTACAATGAAAAAATAAACAATAAAACCGTTGGAGCTGGGAAGACTGATATAATATTCTTCACCTTCCTAGTCTTTGCCATATTATTAATCTCATGTGTCAATTACATCAACGTTACCTTGGCGAGAGCCGGCGAGCGGGCGAAAGAAGTAGGAATAAGAAAAACCGTTGGGGCAGGAAAGTTTCAATTAATGCTACAATTTGTAGTCGAGTCATGCATAAATAATTTACTGGCAGGATTATTAGCGCTGTTTTTTATTATATTTATTTTACCGAATGTCCAATACTGGATTTTTAGTGTCATTCCTGAATTAGCGATGTCATTCGTAGGTGATTACTCATTTTTATCAGACTTTACCTTCTGGAGGGTATTTATCGTGGTATTCATATCTGGCACTTTGATATGTGGGATCTATCCAGCCATCGTATTGTCATCGTTCGACCCAATAATGGTTTTGAAAGGGAAGATAAAATTGGGAATCAGGAGTAAGGTGACACTTCGAAACGGCCTGCTTGTGTTTCAATTCATTGCTTCTCTAGTTCTGATTATTTTCACATTCAGCTTCCTTATAAACAACAGATTTCTGAAATCCCAGCCTGTTTCCTGGCAGCTAAGCAACCATCTAATTATTACTGACCCAGAAAATGCAACATCAGATACTTTATTCGAAGAAAACTTTTTGAAGATAAAACAAGAGCTGTGTAAGAATCCTAATATTAGGACCGTCACGTACTCAAATGCAGCACCTGGCGAATTAATCTTCAAAGATTTTTTTAACAGACTTCGACTAGCTAAAAGCCAAGTCTTGGACACAAAACCATACTCCCGGGTATGGGTAGAGTACGATTATATAACAAGTTATAGATTGCCTCTGCTAGCAGGGAGATGTTTCTCAAGGTCCGTTGGAACCGATGAAACAGCAGCTGTAATGCTTAGCGATCTTGCAGCTATACAAATGGGATTTAAAGATCCGACAGAGGCAGTAGGGGAAATTGTAATATTGGATGAAAAACAGTATCAAATTATTGGGATCCTTAAAAGTTTTAGAGCTACACCCAATTCGAGACCCGACCCAACTATCTTTTTAATCTACAATGACAAAAATAGACTAAAGTCGGATTTCATGTACCTCTCTTACACCGTAGAAACAAATGGAAACAATGCGGCAGTTATACAATTCATTAATGATAAAATGAAAACACTATATCCTAAAAGAGCCATTGACATAAAAACCGCAGAGGATTACTACAATAGAAATTTTATTAATACCTCTATTACCACAAGATTTACCGGCTTTTTCTCAATCATCGCTCTTTTGATTTCCTGTATGGGGCTTTATGGCTTGTCAATATTTGTTATCAGAAAAAGGTCAAAGGAAATTGGAATCCGTAAGGTGCTGGGTGCCACGGAGGCCAATATAGTAATGCTCGTCTCGAAAAGCTTTCTAAAACTTGTGTGCATAGCATTGGCGCTGGGAACTATCGCAGGAATATACTGCATGAAGGGATTTATGGGACAGCTAGATAGCGAGTCGCAGGTCCACGCACCGATAGAGTGGTGGTGGTTTGCCCTACCCGCTCTATTGATCTTGCTTATGGCTGCAATAACGGTAAGTATAGAATCTTTGCTCACAGCCAAACTGAATCCTGTGAAAAGTTTGAGAAGCGAATAATTAAACCACCTTTTCAAGCAACCCCTTACATCTACCCAATTGAAATAGAGAGAGTATAAAACTCTCTCTACAATTTTTGGAACCTCCAGAATGAATAGTATTATTCGATTTTAAACTCCCTCTTATAATCATGAACTCCAAATTCATATTCCCATATCTTTTTTTACTGCTTCCCTTCCTTTGTCTAGGCCAAACAAAAGTTTGGACGTTAGATCAATGTTTGGAAGAAGCTTATCTTAAGAATAGTAAGATCAGCCAAAGCAAGCTAACGGCTGATCAAAGGCAAATATCCCTAAAACAAGCGAAGGGAGCGTTCTTACCTACCACCTATGCAGGAGCAAGCCATAACTATCAATTCGGTCGTTCTGTAGACCCTTCTACCAACCAGTTTGAGCAACAAAATTATAGGACCAACTTTTTCTCAATCTCTAGCGGACTCACTCTGTTTAAAGGGTTCCAAAATATTACAAATGTAGAACAGAATAAATGGGCGCTTAAAGCATCGTTGTCTGACATCGAAAATTCTAAAAACGAGATAGGAATCTCTATTGTATCTGCTTACATGGAAGTTCTATTATGCTATGAGCTTGTTGAAAACGCAAAAGCACAAACCGAAGCTTCGCAATCCAACTCCAAAATGTATCGAAGCTAGTAGACGCCGGCTCCGTTCCTGAACTCAACAAACTGCAAATCATTGCCCAATTGTCTTTAGAAAGCGTCACCCTGACAGACGCGGAAAATGATTTGGCAATGGCTAAGATTGCTCTCATGCAATTAATAGAAATTCCTGCGGAGGAAAGCTTTGAAGTTGAAAGGCCATTGCTTCCAGAGCCAACGTTCAACACTTCGATACAAACCCCATCAGAACAGATCTATAAGAATGCACTCACCTCGCATCCTCAAATAAAAAGCCTAGAATACAGTAAGAAAAGTGCTCTGAGCACGATAAGATCTGCTCAAGGCGCTCGACTGCCACAGTTAACATTAAACACGAGCATTTTTACTTTCTATTCCAGCTTAAGTAAACAATACAGGCAGGGTATCCCATCCCCGATTGACTACCCATTCTACAACCAACTAAATGATCAGATTGGGGAACAAGTCAGTTTAAATCTCACCTTTCCCATCCTAAATAATCGCATCTTCACAACAAACATTGAACGGGCAAAAATTAATTATAAGATGGCCGAGCTTAACGAACGAAGCACCAAGAACGAACTCAGAAAAAACATAGAACAGACCATTGCCGATATAAAGTCTGCAGAGAAAAAGGTTGTGGCCACGTCAAATGCGCTTGCCTCGTCCGAAAGAGCCTATCTAAGTTCTGAAAAGCGCTTGAAAGCTGGGCTTATTAATCCTTCAGAGTTCATCATTCAGAAGAATAACTTTGTACTTGCCCAATCTCTGCACATCCAATCGAAGTATAATTATACCTTCAAAGTGAAGTTGCTGGAATTCTACCAGAGCAATGACAGAAATACACTGTAGCCTGCTTTAATAGGTAAGAGATCATTGCAGGCGCCATTCAGAATCTACCTACATCCTACCCTTTTACT
>DASVUU010000685.1:0-2683 GCA_036386935.1 Cytophagaceae bacterium
GTGGGATTAAAGCTCTCAACATATGGTTGATACTCTTCGTTTGAAATCTTTTCTACACTTCTGACCCACTCGCCCCTTCCATGAATAGAATAGATTCCAAAGTGTATAAACATTCCAAATCTGGCTTCTCGAAACCATTGGGTCCGGTTTAGTTTTTCAGAAGTGGTTGTATTTTGGGAGATCCCTTGTACTGTAAAGCGTAACACAATAAACAATGCAGCAATTAGCTTAAACTTCATCCTATAATTATTTAATATTTTAATAGTTGATATGAAATTGATATTAGTAAACCAAAATTTGAAGGTGCCTTTTTAGGCTCAAAAGATAATGATGATGTTCTTGTATAACCGTTACGCAATATTTTTGAAAACCTGATTTTAGTAATGGCGGCAAATCCGCCTACCGAAAAACTCAAGCCTCTATTCTTTGATTATTCTAAGTACCAGCCCCTCTGCGCCAATATCGCTATGCTTATTTAGTGGACTAGCTAAGGCTATTTTGATTGAATTAACTTGGCCGTTTTTGAGTGCTAACTCTTTATTTAAACTTTGATTTGGCGCTCCTTCTAGTGAAGACTCAAGTTCCTCCCCGTTTATATAAATTTTCACCTTTTTACCCTTGTCGTTAGGCAATGATTGTATAAATAATTTATAGTTTGTTTCCTCGGGTCTTATAAACCATTCTAATGCTACAACCGTTGGCTTGGCGGAATAGTATTCAGGACCGTCATAGCTGTGGTATTTTATACCATTGTCAAGGGTAAGTTCATAGGGACCTTGTTCAGATCTAGCTATCATTTTCGACGGAGTGTATTGTAATTGTCCTTCATATTCAAGCACAATCGCAGGAACAATATCATTAGATGGCGAGCCACTTATATCAAGCTGGTATCCTCCTTCATGCTTTTTAATGTTAAACGACTTTGAATGGTCTGATGCAAGGTAGGCCTTCTTTGGTGTAGACTCTAAGCCCTCTATCAGTATCTTTCCGTCCTGAGGCGCATTTAAGACAAAAAGATATAAACTCTGATTCTTTATAGTCGTTACTCCCCATTTCTGTCTTGGCAGTGGGGAAGGTGATGTCCCGTATACAGCTTCGCCATTTTTTTTGATCCACTCCCCAAGCATCGTCAAAATTTGTTTCTCATAGGGAACAACCTCTCCATTGCCCATAGGGCCAATATTTAGCATAAATTTTCCTCCATTACTTACAACTTTAAGCAGGGTATGTAGTTTTTCAACAGCTTTTTTGTTTACATCCTCTCTTACTTGCCACGAACGGTAGCCCCATGTTTCCCAAAAAAAGGAGGCTATTGTTTGCCATGGCACACCAAGGCGGAAGTCTGGTGCTTCATTATCTCCCATCACAGCAAAATCTCCTTGGCCATTCCAAATTCTCCCACTGATAAGACAATTGGGTTGATGTTTCCTAACTAATGAGGCTAGTTCCTTGCTTTGTTCCAATGTAGGCTTGCCCATATCAAACCATATTTCCGAAATTGGGCCATAATTAGTCATCAACTCCTTTACTTGATTAAGGTTGAGCTCATGGTGGCTTGGAGGAATCGAATCGCTGTTATTACTAGAAATTGGTAACGCGCCCGGAAAGTCCCAATCTATAAGCGAGAAATATACACCAAACTTTAGGTCTTGCTTTTTGCAGGCATTTGAAAGTTCTTTTATAATGTCGCGTTTGTAAGGAGTGAAATCGACGATGTTAAAGTCGGACTGTTTGGTATGAAACATTGCAAACCCATCATGATGTTTGGAAGTGATTACTATTGATTTCATTCCCGCAGCTTTCGCCAAAGAAACGACGGAATCTGGGTTCCACTTGCTGGGGTTGAAAGTTTTTGCAAGATCTCGATACTCCTCTCTCGAGATTTTTCCATGGGCCCTTATCTGTTCGTTGTACCCCTCTATCTTCTGACTTTTCCACACTCCAGCAGGAACTGAGTATACGCCAAAATGGATAAACATCGAAAACTTTTGATTTTGCCAATCAGTCAATGCTGGGTTGGGTTTCTCCTTTGCCGTCGCATGGTCAGGCATTTCAATTTGCTTGTTATTATTGCCTGAGCAGGCAATAATTAATATAAACATCACCGGGAAGATGACTTTGTTTAGGACTTTTATGTTCATTGAACTACTGTTGATTTTAATTTTGGTTGATTGACTTCAGGCTTTTGCATTTAACCGTTAATAGTTAGTATTGCTATGCTATTATGCCAGGGGCCCCATTTAGTTTAACTTTGACTAAGAATGCGAATCCTTTCCGTTCGACATTGATATTCCTCGATAAAATTGGGTTTTATTGATAAGAATTCCTACAACTTAGCCTGGTTGTGATACCTAAGAGAGGCCACTAACCGCGCCATCGCTAGTGAACAATCGTTTGCACATTATTTTTAAAACCCTCATATTTATGGATGGGAAAACCAGAGATTACGATCAAAGACATCGCCTTGAGGCTTAGCGTATCTGTCTCCACAGTTTCCAGAGCCCTAAGTAATCATCCACGGATAGGACTTCGTACGAAAGAGAAGGTATTAGCCTTAGCAAAAGAATTGAACTATAGGCCAAACCCGATAGCTGTAAATCTTAAGAAAAAAAGGACGCGCAATATTGGGCTGATCATCCCGGATTTGTCAAAGCCATTTTACTCCAGGCTTATTACAGGGGCA
>DASVUU010000686.1:0-3865 GCA_036386935.1 Cytophagaceae bacterium
AAAAAAATGGCGACTAAGCCAAACAAAGAAGTGCAATCGACGGAGCCTGGAAGTGCGTCAATTGAGAATCTGCAGGAACAAAAACTGACTCTCATATTAAATGAAATAAAAAAGGAGAATATTGACGTAGCACAGCAACAGATTTTCGATGTATTAAACAGTTCTACTGCCAATCCAGACATGGCGCAGTGGTTGCAGGCAGTGATTTATTTGAAGAAAAACGAAAAAGGCAAGGCTATTGCGATTTTGCAAATACTGAAAAATAAGGATTCTGGAATTGGCATTGAGACAAAGAGAATCTTGGAGATTTTAAGCAAGCAATAGCTAGGGATTCTTGCTTTCGTGAAAGAATCAACAACATGAAACATCTACTTTATCTCTTTTTAGTTATTTCTATCCCGGCATTTTCTCAGGTACCTAATGAAAGCCTGCAGTATAATCCGAAGGCATTGCTAGCTTTTGTAAGGCAGAATGGCAAAATACTCACAACAAGGAAAATGTACAAGACGATGGGCGCTTGTGAAAAGCTGAAATCTGAAGTGAAGAAATTCAAACACAATACTTCGACACTCCTTATCGCACAACTTGCATTTGGCATTGGGGGATCTATCTTTCTGTCCTCAAATGAATCTACCAAAGAATACTCGTGGATACCGCTGCTATCAATGGTGGCTGTAAGCATTCCCATCGATGTCTTCTGTTCCAGGCCGAGGCTCAAAATACTTATTGACGAGTACAATACGGATTGCGTTCAGTAATATTAATGAGGTTAGAGCTCGTTTATCCAATCCCAGAGCACAACGCTCCATCCGATTCCCCCATAATTCAGTCGATCAATTACCTTAAATCCCGCATTAAGATGGGCTTTCAAGGACCGCGGATTGTCTTCGGCGACGTCTGTGAGGCAATATTCAAACTTGGTCTTCAAGGCATCTTTAAAACCGTTATATAATTTTTGAACCACTCCCTGGCCCCTAAATCCTTCCGCAACGCACAGTTGACCTACTAAAACATAATTCGCCTGTTTTAAAGAAACACCCTTATAGTTCAATGAATCAATCGTGTTGATCAGGTCCGCCAGCAAGTCATGCTTCAACCCCACTTCTTTGAGTGCAACCAATGCATATCCTATGACATTGTCGTTCTCGACAGCGATAACTGAGGGGTGAGCGGCGTGCAATTCTTGAAGATAACTCAGATCATACTCGGCCGTTAGAAACCCTTCTATTGCAGCTTTTTCTAGGGAGAGATTTTTCCTAAGATTTGCTTTTTGAAGGAGGATAATCCCCTTCAATTCCTCGACTGATTGTACTAGTTTTATTTGCATCTTGGGATTTCGATACTTTTCAATTCGTATATAAAAATATGCAGAATCAATGCTTAATTAAAGATGATGCGCTTAACCCTGCCCCTAGCTGGGTTTCCCACGACTATCAAGCTAAACGTCCACTATTAGCAAGAAATCAAAATGGCTCCTTCGATGTGCTGCACATTTCGGAAAGATGAGCGAAGGCCTGTTTCATTTTCAATTTATTTACATTGCCTAGCCCCATGGACACTTGAAAAGTGATATTTTGAAACTCGTAAGTAAGTCCGTCTGTGGCTTTATGTAAGATGGTCTGAGCATAATCCTTCGTATGAATCACCATATTGGTAAAAGCTATGTTAGGTGTATTTTCTTTTTCGAAGGTAATCTCACCAACATCTACAATGGGAATAATGGTTGTAAACTTGTCTCCAGCCACATTTACCCCTTTCACATACATCTCACACTCGCTGAATGTAACTGCAATGTCTACCCCTCCGCATTTGGGAGAAAGAGACCAAAACTCGAGCTTATTCTTCAGCCATTCTTGGGTTTCTTGCTGAGTCTGGGAGTAGGAATTGAAAAATGAAAAAAATAGAAAAGACGCGAGAAAACCTTTCTGTAGCATAATGTATAATATTTAAGTATTTATTTATTTATACTTCAAGCTTATCATATTATTCCGAGACTTCAAAACTTTTTACTTATTTTCAATCGCTTACCTTTATTTTTGCGTAGAGTTGACTTGCGAATTCATACCGCACCACCAAGTAAATTCCTCAGCTTCCGGGGTGAGCAAGGGAAAAATAAAAGCCTAGTTTTATAGCTTCATATTGGAATGTATAATGTGGATTGTTGTTTGAAGTCCTAATCTATTGGATAAAAAATGCATTAAATTCTCCCAATTAAATTAGCCCAGGGAGACTAAAGGCAACTAGGCAATTGAGAACAAAAAATTGTTCATTTTTTAACAAAGTAATCCCAGCTAGCTTTCGAAACTTCTGCAATAAGCTTCTCGCAGGTTTTCAAGTCTTCCCGCGAGTCCGTCACGAAGACACTTATAATATAGTATCTGCCCTTTGGCAAGAATACGATCCCTATGTCATTGACTGCGGCAATTAAACCCTCTTTATTGGCGCCCGAAGAACCTGTTTTGTGCGCAACGACGGCGCCTGCGGGCAACAATCCTTTCAACCTGTCCTTTCCGGTCTCTGTGCCTTTCATGATGTCCCAAATAAACTTGTGGTGTTCCTTGGTTAAATATTTCTTTTCGTTTTTATAAAACGCAGCCAATACTTCAGAAGCGGCTTTTGGTGTAGTCCAATTCTGAAATTGCAAATTCCAATTATTTTGCATCACTTCTTCGTTGATCTTAATTGCGACGTCATTATAACCGTTCGCTAAGAAATATCTTTCGACGACAGGGGGACCACCAAGAAGCTTTATCAAAATATCGCACCCTACATTGTCGCTTTGAGATATCGTATATCGAAGTATTTCAGAAAGGGGCAAAGTTGCTCCCTGCGGATACTTTTCGCGGAGTGGGCTATGTAGTCCTGGCAAAAGATCCTTCTGCTCAATCTTAATTTGTTGGTCTAAACTAAGCTTCCCTTCTTTCACCCTTGAAAGCACTGTCAATCCAATATGAAATTTGAATACACTTTGCAGTGGAAATCTATGGCTGCCATTGATAGACAGGGTATCCTTTCCATCATCTCCCATAATGGAGATTCCAACGAAAGCCTTTTTGTTAGCCACGATACTGTCGATTTGCTGTCTTAAAAAGCTTTTTGATTGAGCTTTGGCCTGGTTCTCCAATTGAAAAAACAGCAGGGCCAAGAATATCAGTTTAGATTTTACCATATCTTATAAAATATATGTTATGTTGAGTGAGCGATGGAAGTGGCACCCCGGAGCGAGGTACGAGTGAGGAGTATAACGTACAGCGCGTTCCCGCCTTTTGCGGGACACTCCCAAGCAGATTTTTCTATGTTATGCTAATCTCGTAACCAGATTGTAAAACAACTTCCTTCTCCGACTTTACTATCGACCTCTATCTTCCCTCCGGCGTTGTCTATGATACGCTTTACAATGTACAGGCCTATTCCTGTGCCTTCTACATGGTCATGAAACCTTTTGAACATTGAAAAGACCTTGTCGAGATTAGCCTCGCCTATGCCTAGTCCATTGTCTTTGATCGTTAGCACTGTATAGCCCTCAGCCTTTTGCGTCTTTATATTTATATGTGGTATCCTGTTTGGATCTTTGTACTTGATGGCGTTACTTACAAGGTTATAAACTATACTCTTCAAATTTTTCTTAGAAAAAACAATGGAGGGAGCCTCAGCAAAATCTGTTTCGATGTTGGCCTCAGATTTAGTAACCTGGTCGTGTATGCTTACTTTTACGTCGTCAAGTAATTGAGCCAGATTAATTTCCTTGTATTCTTCGTTCTCCTCTTTCTGAACTTTGCTTATTTCTGTTAGATCAAGTATTGTGCTTTTGAACCGTATCACGGAATTTTCCATCAATGCTAAAAGAACTTCAGTATCCTGAGTG
>DASVUU010000687.1:0-4271 GCA_036386935.1 Cytophagaceae bacterium
TTACTAGCTATAACGGTGTTAAGAGAAATGGATTAGCAAGACTAAACAATGATGGAAGCCTGGATACTAGCTTTGATCCGGGTATAGGGGCGAATAATTGGATTAACTCCATAGCTTTGGAGAGTGACGGTAAAATTATTATAGCAGGGAGTTTCACAAGCTATAATGGCACTCCAAGAAATAATATAGCAAAGCTAAGCGCTGACGGAAGTTTAGATAATACATTTGACCCGGGTATTGGTGCCAATGACGAAATTAATGATGTGAAGATACAGAATGATGGCAACATAATTATAGGAGGATACTTTACTAGCTATGGAGGTATTGGCAGAAATAGGGTGGCAAGAATACTTAACGCTACTGGCACCGCCTCTACAAATATGGCGCTTTCTGAAAACAAAGTGGCTTTTTACCCAAACCCATCAACGGGTTATGTTACCGTTAGCTCCTCTGTTTTGGAGGGGAATATTGAATTCTACACCATTGCTGGAGTACCGGTATACTCAACTAGATTGACTATGAACACTACTACGTTGGACCTGCAAGGGATGCAGCCTGGATTATATATAGTGAAAGTACTTCACGCTAATGGTACAAGCGTGGGAAAATTAGTGCTTGAATAATCTCATTTTATTGTAAAAATAGCTTGTATCTTTTTGGACGTTGAATATTTTCTAATCTTGTTGTGCGCTCATACAAGGGAACATGTCCGTGAAGCGGCATTTGTAATTCTCTTTTTTATAGCAGTTATCCCGTCTGTTAAGTTGGGATAGTTGTCGCATTTTTTTAATACCTAGATTGTTCTTTTTTTGAAAATGGTAAACAGTCTAATCGTTTTCGATTTTACATGCCATTTGAAAGAATCGGGATATCTTGTTCAGTAGAAAATATAAGTAATCAGTTGAAATGTATAACCCGCAGAGTAGATTTATAAACACCTTTGTTGCACAAATTATAAAACATGAAAAAAATAGTATTGATTACAGGAGCTTAATCGGGGTTTGGATTTGAAACAGTAAAACTCTTTCAAAAAAATGATTGGAATGTTATTGCAACAATCCGTACTCCCGAAAAAGACATCGAATTATCTGCATTGTCTAATGTGTTGGTTTGTAAACTAGACGTTATCGATAAACAAAGTATTGCAGAAGCTTTAACTAAAGGCTTAGAGAAATTTGGTAATATTGACGTATTGGTAAACAATGCTAGTTATGGAACTTTGGGCGTTTTGGAGGCAGCATCTGACGAAGAAATCAAAAAACAATTCGAGGTAGATGTTTATGGTTTAATCAATGTTACAAAAGCTGTATTACCTATTATGAGTGCAGGTCAGGGTTGATCATCATTATTTCTTCTGTTGGGGGACGTATTGCCTTCCCTTATTTTTCTTTATACCACGCTACTAAATTGGCTGTGAGGGCTTGTCCGAGGCTTTGCAATACGAACTCAACCCATTGGGAATACGCATTAAATTAATTGAGCCCGGCGGATATAAAACTAACTTTGCAGGCAGTTCAATGAGCTTCTTTGGGATTGATAGCTTTGAGGAATATAAAGAAGGTTTTGATAAATTTATACAAACTCAAATGCAGTCTAGTAATATCCAAAATGAAAATATATCGGAAGTTGCAACAACAATATATGAAGCAGCCACTGATGATATTGACCAATTGCGTTATCCTGTCGGTGAGAGTGCTATACAGTTGTTAGACATGAGAAAAAAAATGGACGATATAACGTTTAAGCAAATGCTCGTTGAGCAAATGGGCCTTTAATGTAGAGATCAGCGAGCTCTACCTCAGCACGGACGAGAATCCCGCAACAAGGTCTGGATTGCAGAGGTGGGACAGGGCCACAGCACCAATAGCAGGGAATGGGACAAATACGGGGACAGGGTTCATATGGGATCAACCTCGTGGCCGGGCAGAGGTACTACATAGAGGCCAGGCACATGAACTTTAATTCTGCAAATGCCAATCACCTGGAAGTGGGCTGGGAGCACGAGAGCGGTTTTCAGGAAAGACCGATACCCGGAAAGGGCTTTCTAAATTTGATATACTTTCTTCAACCAATATGGAGGATTTTGAAAATTAATATCTATCTATCCCAATCCAACCAGCAAAGACCTAACGCTATTTTTTGACATGGCAAAAGAAGCTGATGTGAAAATTGACCTTCTAGACCTTACGGGTAAGCCGGTGTTGGAGATAATTTCAGGTTCATTTAAATCTTTAGGCAAGACGGTGATGTGTCATCTCTTTCCAAAGGCTTTTGCCTATTGAACATAAGTTTGAACGGTGAGAAATGGAAGGCTAGAAAGATTATTATTCAGTAGATAATTTTGCAGTATTTAGTACGTCAGAATTGGTCTTGCCATTATTAAACAATATGTGGATTTAACGCAATAGCCTGTTTACCTAAAGTCTTTTTTAATATTATAGTTCATGCGCCCAGCGTAGGCAATTTCCATTTAAAGGATGAAAATTATTCTTCTGTGATTAATTGATTTGTTCAAAGACTCGCAAAGCAGAGTGTTTGCTATACACTCAATTGGCTATTTTATTCTCTCATGATGAGGTAATACAACTGATCTGAAATTGAAACTATTCAAGCGAGGCATCATCATCATGTGATTGATGAATTGCATCATACCGTTCTAAAAATTGCAATTATAAGGTGGCTATAACAGAAATCTTTAGTTGCAAATAGTAATCGAAAGGGGAGGGTGCAGGCTTACATTACTTGTACTAGTTAAGAAGTTGTCTTGATTTGCATACAGGGCGGGCTTCGACTCACTTATATTTGAAGGTAAATTACTACACCGCCTCGATTTTCAAACGAACTCCTCTTAAATTAACATTTATGACGTTGCATTTTAACAATATTTTGATGTCTCTAATAGTTAATCGGCTAAAATAAAAAAGGCCATCTCTAGTTAGAGACGGCCTTTCAAGATGGCTTTTTAGAAACTTAATATTTAGCCACTTTTTTAAACGATCTTGAATGAACGTTAGTTGTTTCTATATAATAGACGCCATTTGGATAGTCGCTTAGGCTTAGCGGTACCTCCATAGTTTCGCCGTTTTTCGAAGCCTGTATGGTTGTAAGCTTTTTACCTGCCACGTCGTATACTGAGATAGTATGAAGTCCTTGAGCTTCATTTTGTATCTTCAGCGATAAACTGCCCTGCGTTGGGTTAGGATAGAGCGAAATTGAATTCTCAAAAGATGCTTGGTCAGATTCTGTGCTAGTCACAAGACCTGCAGGAGTAACAACGGTAACAGAGTTCCAGCTCACCCAGATTCTTCCGTTACGATCGACAGTGATCCCTTGTACCCCGTGGAAGTTTCTTTCCGCGGTAGTTTGTGCTTTCCATGTCACCCCATCATCAGCAGAATACCATAGTAGGGCTGGGTTGTCACCTCCATTTGCCTTACCCCAAACCGCAATCTTACCGTCACATGAAGAGACATAGCGTGCATCAAAGTATTGCGCAGTCCCCGACCAAGACTGGCCACCATCGCGAGAAAATTTCACGCCTGCATAGTCACCAGCTGCCCAAAGGTTGTTAGAGCGAACCGGATCGGCATGAAAGCCCCAGACCCATGCAGATAAACCAAAAGGGTGAGTAGTTGGCGCCCAGCTAGCACCTCTATCGGTTGACTTGTATAGATCTTGGCCACGTGCCACAAAGTAGCGGACGCCGGGCAGCGTAGCATCGCGCTCGATAAAGGCATTTTGAGGGCCGTAGCGATGGCCGGTAGGTGAGTTATCTGGTAACCCGGTAACTGTCTGAAAGCTAGCGCCGCCATTAGTCGTTCGATACACTCGTTGAGCAGGGGTCCCAGTCTCGCCAAGAACAACTAGAAAATCATTCTCATTATCTATTGACATCACAGACTTGGCAATCCCGTCCTTAGATGCGGGAAGATTGGAATTGGTTAAGTCAAAGGGATTCCAGCTTGCGCCGCCATCATTGGACTTCAAAATAAGATTTGCACTTTTACCTTGGTCTACGCCAGCAATTGTTAGCTTTTGCGTATTTGGCCCCTCTAGGATGCGAAAAGTGCTGTGAAGTCCATTAAATGATTTACACGAACTGTATAAAGCCACACCACTAGCGCCGCCGTCAGTTACTATGGCCGATCCAATATCTGAGGCTGGAATATACATAAGATTTTCGTCGTGCTTTCTCACGCTTGCTACTTAAGTCTTGACAGCCGCTATCCCACTTCCTTTTGGAAAATATTGCCAAGAAAGACCTTTGTCCA
>DASVUU010000688.1:0-2978 GCA_036386935.1 Cytophagaceae bacterium
TTTAGCTAGTTCAATATTAGAAGGCTGCTTATAAAATATCCTATAGTTGTTGAATAGATCTATTACAAGGTCACTCTCGGAGCTTTCAATTCTTCTAATTTCAGCGGGCATTTATGAACAATAATTTATTGTTTTTTGAGACAGTTACGAGCAGTTAGTCTTTAGAGTTTCACTTTTTTAACTCACGCAATTTTAGCTTAATTTCATTTGATGCCGGGTTCAATTCTCCTGCTTTCCTGTACGCGGCGATAGCCTTTTTCTTTTCTCCCTTTCCAAGATAAGCAGCAGCCAAGGCGGCGAAAGCTTTTGAAGAAGTGGGATAATTAATTGTGTTCATCTCAAGCAGACCGATGGCTTGATTTTGGGTGGCGGGAGTTTTCATAAACCACTCAATCCCTTCATTAAACTGCGTCTCATCTGGGATAATAGGATAACCGAATTTCTGTGACAAGGAGTTGTAATGCTTCATAATCCGTTCCGCATTGACCTCATCGTTATTTACAGCCACAAATTCCCAGTCGCTAAAGATAAACCGGAGTGCTTCGTAATACGACTTAAATGTTACGGTCATATGGTTTTCGAGGGGATAATACATGTATTTGAAAGCAAGATTTTTCACCTTGCGAGCCCGAAGCAGGGAGTCGAACTCTACAATAGATGTATGAAATATGGGGTGGTTAATTAATCCTTCATTACCATCGCTAAAAAAACCGTTTTTGATAATGTTGAACCCTCTGTTAGTTTTCCTTTTGCCACTTTTAAAAGATATTCTTGATCCCACCAAATGGTCGGGCTAGCGGCGATATATGCATTGAATAAATCGGGAGAAGTCATGAAGCAGTTCAGGGTCGTGATACCGCCAAATGAGTGTCCTGCAAAAATGCGGTATGGCTGAGTTTTATAGTTCGAATTAACATAAGGCATGAGCTCTTTTTCAATAAACTTGAAAAATTGTCCATTACCTCCACTGCCTTTCATAGGAGGGTCTTTGGGTCAAAGTTAGATGGTGTTGGTGTAAGATCCCTCACGCGATCGGTGTTTCTAATTCCAATAACTATCAGCGCAGGGCAAACACCAACATCAGCCCGGCTGAGGTACTTTGAATATTCCACCATTTGAGCGAAATGGTTATCAGCATCCAAAACGTATAGCACCGGATAAGCCTTACCTGTATTGATAGTGTCTTTTGGAGTGTAAATCATCACCTTCCGATCCTCTTTAAGAATATCAGAATACAGCGTTACAACTTCTCCCAGTTCTGACTCAATTGGCTCGGTGCTTTGTGCCATAGTTAAAATTGGAACGAGGAAAAGTGTTATGCAAAGGAAACAGAGGAGGGATGACTTAGGGGAACGAAATTGCTTATTCATTTTAAATAGATTGATGCAAAATAGCTCTTTACTTTGATAAATGTAAAACTCAGGTTCGACATGTTCCCACTAATAATTTTTAAAGAGAGGTTTGACAATTAGAGTATAACAATCGTTTTTTGAGACGAATGTTCAAGGCTTCGCGGTTATCAAAAATTGTTTTGACTTTCAATCAGTTTAATAGTTCGGTCATCACTTTTTCCTTTAAAAAATTTGACGAGAACCGATTTGTAGTTATTTGCTTCAGCATCATTTGCTATACTGAATAACGTCATTGACGAATGCAACTTTAGATAATCTGGACTCCCAAAAATGAGTTTTGCATCTGAGTGTTCATTCTTTAACAGTTCAATTGTAATTCGCTCTAACCTTGTTCCTAATATAGGATGACTAAGAAACTGTTTCGCTTCTTCCAATGTTTTTATGGAATAATATTTTGAGGTTTCACTAACTCCAAGGCCGTTGAATTGTGGAAAGATGTACCACATCCAATGGCTTCTCTTTCTGCCTGATTTGATTTCTGCAAAAGCGGTTTCAAAGTCTTTTTCCTGAGCTTTTATGAATTTGGTTAAAATTGATTCCATTAGGTTTCATTAAAATAAGTGCTAACGATTAGGGCTTGTTGCATTTGCGGAATTAATAGCAGGTCAGCCGCAAGCCAGCACTAATGTAATAGAATGCACTGAAATAATTTAAACCACGTCAGCCGCAATTGCAACAGAGCCTGTGTTGTGCGCAGATGTTATTTATGCCCATTCATGCCGTCAACAAGATGTATTACAATATTAAATTTTCCTTAATTCCTATTTGAGTCCATCTCTGCTCTTTATTCTTTTCAAACATGAGCGTTAAGGTTGCAAAATAGTTGTCCATCTTCTCACCGAGGAACACTTCTTTTTTCTTAACAAATATTGCTAAAAACGCATGTTTGTTATCAGTCGCATACAGCGGAGCTGTTACCAAGAAGTAAAAGCCCAAAGGCTTATTAAATCGTCTAACTAGCTGAAGTTTTTGTCCTGTGATAGCAACTTTTCTGCTCGTTACTTTTGAAGCGAGATTGAAGAGTCTTTCCTTTTCAACGTCAGGGATAAGCGAATCAAGCTTTTCATTTGAGAATAGGTAAGAATTAAAGTAAGGGTGGTGCTCGTCTCTTTCAATACTATCGATGACTTTGGGGTTTCTCACATTTAAATCCCTTAAAAAGAATGTTTCTGGATTCCATGTGTCGGTAGTGTCGATTATCGAAAAGGTTGTCGGAATTTTGTCTTTAAAAGTGGTGAGTATTCTAAAGTTCTCACTTTTGCCAAACGCGAGCTGGTATAATTCATTCGTTTGCGAATAACCAAGACTAGAAATGAAGAAAATTATAAATGTAAGTCGTTTCATGGTGTTAGATGTCGTGTTATGCTACTAGTTGGGTTTTTTACATTTGTGCACAACTAATTTATATATGCAATCACATGCATCTATACTTCATATAAGTGGGTAATTTAACACTTAATTTCATCGTTTTCTGAGACTAACGTTTAAAGCTTGTTGCAGTTGCGGATTAATAGCAGGTCAACTGCAAGCCAGCACTAATGTAATAGAAAAACATTGAAATAACAT
>DASVUU010000689.1:0-1995 GCA_036386935.1 Cytophagaceae bacterium
CTTTGTAACTAGATTTTATTACAGGCATTCTTATTAATAAGCAGGAGTCTCGGACTTAATATTGTTCGACTCCCATTTTTGAAATTTATCGACTTCTTTAGCATAGGTCTTTATAAACCAAGCTAAAAGACTTGCATCGTCCATATAGCCTACCAAAGGAATAAAATCAGGGACGATATCAAAAGGAAGTATAAAGTATAAAATTATACCTATTCCCATCATCACTTTCGTCTGTCCTATCTCTTTATATGATCCATTAAAATGCGCCTTAACCAATCTGAAAAGTGTAAGTAGTTTAGTCCACATTTCTTTTATAGTTCTATTGCCAGATTCATTCGTCGCTTTGTTATAAGCTTCAGTAATAACCTCATTTATTTTATCAGGATTTTGGAAAAAATATTTAGCCTTTTCAACCAAATTTTTGAATTTGGATGAATTGGACACATAGTTCTCGTTATTCTGATCAAAGCTGTCCTGAAATTCGGCTTTCGATTTTTTCTTCTTTGTTTTTTTCTTTGTGGGTTCCATGGTATACACTTGAGGTCCGTTCTAATATAATTGATTTGATAGGGAAATGTTATATCAATGTATAATGATAATGCTTGTTAATGCGATGTGGTATACTTATTTAAATAGTATTGTATGAAAGTAAAAGCGATAATTGAAGACCATTTAATAAAGAAAGCAACTTAATATTCCAAAGCCTCAACGATCACTAACGCTTGTAAAGTCGGGTTGAAAGTTTCTCGCACAGAGAAAACCTGGGGGTGTAGGTGAAATCATTAAGATTAACGCATTGTATTTTCACAATCGGCTAATCGTATAAGAGAACGAAAGTGATATTTGAGAATCGATATTTGCCATTCGTATGGATAGAATATTTTGGAGGCAATCCTCTATTCTTTGACTTTTTTAAAATTGAAAATAGATAAAAGGCTGTACTTCGGCAGACTTTGTTTGGATGACAATCCATATAATTATTGCAACTAAAAAGGATTTGAATACCAAAGGACTATCAATTATTCTTTCTTGAACATACAAGTCCATTGATCCTGGAGAAAAGTGCAAAATATATCCAGCAATTATTAATAAGAAGACTTCGTTGTAGGTTGTCAATACTGGAATTAACAACGTGCCATTAAAATTATAAATGATCTGGGATACAATTTGCCAAGCAGATTCAAATGAGCTTGCTCTAAAAAATATCCAGCAAAAGCTTACAATGTGAAAGGTTATAATAATCCCTAAGACCTTTCGCAATATCCCTGGAGGAGCCTTATAGAAGGACTTAAAAATTTTTTCTAAGACCAACCAAACACCATGAATAGCTCCCCAAAAGACAAACTTCCAAGAGGCTCCATGCCACAGGCCTCCCAAAAGCATTGTAATCATTAGGTTTATTGCCTGTCTGAATTTTGAAACCCTATTGCCTCCCAGAGGAATGTATAAATAATCTCTAAGCCAAGTCGAAAGAGAAATGTGCCACCTTCGCCAAAACTCTGTAAGACTAGCTGATTGATAGGGTGAGTTAAAATTATTCGGAAGCCTGAAGCCTATCAATAAGGCAATACCCATAGCCATATCCGTATATCCTGAAAAGTCACAATATATCTGCAGGGTATAGGCATACACGGCAAGTAGATTTTCCACGCCAGAGTAAAGAGTTGGGTTTTCAAAAATGCGGTCAACAAAATTACTGCTGATGTAGTCCGATATGACAGCCTTTTTAAAAAGTCCACTTACCAGCAGAAAGACTGCATTGCCCATGTCGTCTTTTGATATTCTCAAACGCTGGTATATCTGCGGAATCAAATCCATAGGGCGAACTATTGGTCCAGCTACAAGGTGAGGGAAAAAGGAAACGTAAAAGAAGAAGTCACGGAGCCTTTTTACTGGCTTAAAAAGACCTTTGTAAGCGTCCACAGAGTAGCTTATTAATTCAAAAGTATAAAAGGATATTCCCAACGGAAGGAAGACATCTTCAAAATGAAATCT
>DASVUU010000690.1:0-4128 GCA_036386935.1 Cytophagaceae bacterium
GAAATGGAAGAAGAAATCACATTATTGGGTACTTATGCAAATATCACTGAAGCTAGCATAGACCAAAATATTTTAAATTTATCTGGTATAGAATCAAGCGTATCAGATGCCAACTTGAGTTTTGATAACTCCGTTCCAGGACATGACTTCGGTGGAGTCAGGCTTATGGTAAGGACAGAGGATTTACAAAAGGCCAAGCAAGCGCTCCACGAGCAAAGAATGACGGGAGCAGAAGGTTCAAGCATTTAAAAAATAACTATAAGGTCCTCCAAACGGAGGACCTTAACCTTCGAATTCGCTTTTAGTATTTTTAATATTTCATCTCTTACCTGAAAGAACTCAAAATTGGCTGATTGTATCGTAAGTTAGCTGAGCAAAGCCAATCTTGCGTGAGCGGACCCAAGGTCAGCTGAGCGGGTTTGAGTTGCCTGAGCAAGCCTATGTTGGCAGAGCGGAGCCGAAGCCAACGTTCCTCAATCCGAGTTTGCCGAACCTCCAGAAGAAGTATTAATTTTTTTAACTTCTGGGTTACCTGCGTAGCTTAAGTGCGCTCCTGAACTCACGTCAACGTTTAATTTGTCGCTTGCATTAACTTGTATGTTGGCACCTGAGCTTCCATCAACCGTGCATTGTTTTGTCAGGAGACCATCAGCGTCAACATTGCTTCCAGAAGAAACATCCAAAGTAAAATTATCTGCTGTTCCTTTCATCTCAATGTTTGTGCCTGAGGAGCTTTCACATACAATATCCTTATAGTTCAACCAAAGCGTACCTGAACTTCCTCCTGAGCAATCGATCGTTAAACGTTCGCCTTTAATTTCGGCGAGACAATCTATGGAGCTTCCGCCGGAAAGTTTTAGCTCTTCGATATTTGTAAAATAGAGGTGGAGTTCAACATTTTTTGATCGTCGCATTCCCTTATCGGGATGGACATTCAGCGTATTGCCTATCTCCCCAATATTAATATTTTTGACATAATTCTCATCACCCTTCAGTTCATACCTGTTTTCATTGCTTTGAGTCAAGTAAACTTTTATATTTCCTCTAACGCTCAGCTTGGCGAAGCCCTCTATCTTTCCAGATTTGGTAATCATTTTTCCAGACTCCTCAATAAGGCTGCGCGTCGAATAATATTTTGCCGTCCCTACAAATCCTGTGATCGTAAGAAGTACCAGGGTAAAGAACCCGACAATCAGCTTGGTGCTTGTTTTCATTTTTTATGTTTTAACGTTTTATGTAAACTATAAATCTATTTTAAATATTTCTTCAAATCATCAATACTCATTTCGAGTAGCTGCATGGTTCTGAAGAGTTCTGGAAGGTCTTTATTAATAAATTGTTCCTTCTTAATTTCAAGTGCCCTTTCCAAGCCATCGTCTGCTAGATAGTAGCCAAGTCCGCGTTTATTGTATATAATTCCTTTTTCCTGCAGATAATTGTATGTTCTCATAGTAGTATTTGGGTTCACCTCGAATTGCACCGCCATATCCCTGATAGATGGGATCTTTTCACCTCGCTGCCATTTCCTTTGAAGAATGTTCTCGAAGAAATGATTAGCGATTTGAAGATATATTGCCTGATTATCTTTGAACTCCATCAGACTTGCCTCTCTTTTAGCCTAAAATAACTTACCACCAAGAAAAATAACGGTAATAGATAGCATACCACAACTTTTCCGATATCGTGCACTAAATCCCAGTGGCCAAAACCAGCGGAAATATGATCACCTAGGTCGGGATTCGGATGAAACCCTTTGAAGAAAAGGCCAAAGACAGCAACTGAAAACAAGGCTAGGGAAAGAAAAAATATGATGATAGAAAAGGCTGTTTTCAGAAAATTATTCTTCCTAAACCAAACAGCTCCCAGAAAAAATACGGAATGAAATGTCAAGTAGGCCGAGATGGCTCGAAAGTATGCGCTACTAAAAACTCCGATAGCATTTTCAAAATGTTCTGTGACAAGGCTTGATAAGCACTGAATGATGAATACTATAAAAGAAAATCCTGCGATATATAACGGCCCAGAAATTAGCCAGGATCCGATTAGTTTCTCTAAGTTAGAAACAGGTAGCAAAATATAGGCGTAGCTCTTCTTAGGATCGTGAAGCTCTACGAATACCTGGCTGGTAAATATCAGCCCAGATAGAAACATTAATATTAAATAAAAACCGATTAAGTTGTGTAGGGCCTCAGGCCTGAATATGGTCATGGAAATTGTAGGAAGAAGTAATACTCCTATCAACGCACCACCCGCTAATCCTGCAGAATTCTTGTATAATGAGAACTGCCTCAACATGAAGAGATACAGCCTTTGAGGAAATAAAATATTTTTTTCCATCGCTTAGTTATTGAAATATTGATTGATGTTAGATGAATTTTTTACCAGACCGTTAAACAGCAACTCAAGATCTACCCTGGTTTCCAACCCAGACTTGTTCAGCACGATTCCCGCCTTTCGACCAGCCATTTCTTCTTCGTACAAGACGACCTGATCGTGTCCGTTTAGATTGCTTTCAAAGCTTAGCTTTTCAGAGATTGTACCTATGTCCTTGCTGAATACAATTCTGCCATTCTCCAACACCAGCACATAGTCGATCATGCTCTCTAGATCGCGGACCTGGTGTGTAGAGATGATGATGATTTTTTCTTCATCCATGGCAGTAGCTACAATCTTTCTAAACTGACTTTTGGATGGGATGTCGAGGCCATTGGTAGGTTCATCCAGAATGAGCACGCGCCCATTGCATGCCAGGCCGAACGCCAACAAGAATTTCTTCTTTTGACCGTAAGAAAGGTCTGTTAGTTTGGTGTCCCTGCTCAGTTCAAACTCCTGCAAGTATCTCTGAAATTGTGCCTCACTATATTTAGGATAAAAAACACTGTTTCGCCTGACATAGAGGGCAAGACTTTGACTAGGAAGTTCAAACTCCTCCGGGATTAAAAAGATGTCTTCCAGCATGGCTGTGTTTCTTTCTTCCGCTTTGTAGTCAAAGACCATACATTGGCCAGTTTGTGGGGTGAGCAATCCGCAGATATGCTTAATTAGAGTGGATTTTCCTGCGCCATTTTTCCCCAATAGGCCGTAGATGTGGCCTGGAGGCAGTGACAGTTGTAGGTTTTCAAAGACTGTCTTGTTTTTCTTGTACCTGAAATTTAGATTTCTAATTTCTACCATTTGTTTTATATTTAGTGTACTAGATAACTAATACACTACAAACGTAAAGAAGGTTTTGATTGTTTGCAAGTATTGTCGAAAATATTTCTAGGCTTTAATTATTATCGCTTATTTGTGTCGCCTTTATTATAAATCATAAAGCAGACAGCATTACTCTCATAAGATTATTTCGAAAGAGGGGTGCTGAAATGCTGAGACACAAGAGAGACGCTTGCCCCCGACGGGACCTTGAGCATTAAATAGGATCATAACATGATGATAAAAATAGAAAGAGAAGACAATGGAAGTAAAGGGCGCTTTGTCATTTACGTCGATGATAAATTTGCCGGCGAAATGAGCTACATATGGGCGGGATCAACAAAATTCATCATTGATCATACCGAGGTAGATGAAAGTTTTGGCGGAAGAGGGCTGGGCAAGCAATTGGTCATGAAAGCAGTAGAATATGCCCGTGACAACGCGGTGAAAATAATGCCACTATGCCCCTTTGCGAAAAAGGTATTTGACACGGATGACGCAATTCACGATGTCCTTGCCTAAAGACTAGGAGAACCTTATACCGAAGCCAATGTCGCCGAAGGTCATTTATCATGAACAGTCAGGCCGAAATGTCGGACGCCTACGGGACTATTTTGCCGGTAATAGGCCACAATTCATTCTGTAAAAAGAAGTGTATAAATCTAACATTGAATAGAGTGGGAGATACCCACTGGAGGACATTCATCACTAACCACAATATATTATGGAAATAGGAATAGATAGTTTTGCATCGGCCATGTATGGAAGTAACGCGCTGAGCAGTGCAGATGCCATGGAACAGTTGCTGGACAGGATTGTTAGGGCCGACGAAGCGGGACTAAATGTCTTTGGGATTGGTGAGCATCATAAAAAGGAATTTCTTGATTCTGCACCTGCTGTAATACTCTCAGCTGCGGCTGCCAGAACGAAACAGAT
>DASVUU010000691.1:0-2873 GCA_036386935.1 Cytophagaceae bacterium
AAAGTAGCTGAAGAAAAATTTAAGGAAGCAAATGAAGCCCACGAGGTATTGGGTGACGCTGACAAAAGAAAATATTACGACAGGTTTGGCGAAAATTGGGAGCATCATAAAAATGCTGGGACGAACACTGCCGGAGGCTACAATCCCTACGGCTCAGGCCGAGGTCAAAGACAACAAGAGTATGGCGACCAAGGTGATTTTGAAAGTATGTTCGGCGGCGGTGGTGATATTTTTGAAAATCTCTTTGGGGGTAGACGTTCCAGTAGAGGCCCAAATCCTGCTGCCAATGTAGAAGCTGAATTGTCAATAAGTCTAGACGAGGCATACTACGGCACCTCAAAGTCATTTATGCTGGACGGAGAGTCCATGAATATAAATTTGAAACCGGGAATAGGCGACGGCCAAAAACTTAAGCTAAAGGGCAAAGGAAGACACGCTGGACAAGGCCAGAGAGGCGATCTTTATCTGACCATTCGTGTATTACCCAAGTCCGGATTTGAAAGAAAAGGGGATGACCTCCACGAGGAAATTATTATAAATCTTTATACCGCAGTTTTAGGCGGAAAGGTAGATGTAAAAACTATCTCTACAACCTTAAAAATCGACATCCCGGCAGGAACTCAACCCGATAAAATTCTAAGATTGAAGGGCAAAGGGATGCCAGTTTATAAACAGGAAAATGTCTTTGGTGATCTGTATATTAAGATAAAGGTCGCCTTGCCACAAAAATTGAGTGAGGAGGAGAGGAGCTTGTTCGAAAAACTAGAGTTATTAAGTAAATAGGTGCAACCTTTTGAATTATTTCGACAGCAATTGCTGATCTCACTATATTTAAATGAATATGAAGAAAAGATTGATTGTAGATATGGATGGTGTAATCGCAGACATCTATGGACAATTTCTAAAATTTGAATTCGAGAATACCAAAAAATTGCGAGATCCTAGCAGCCTCATAGGCAAGCTAGAACATGAAGCTTTTGAACATCACGACACCTACATAAACACAGTAAATTTCTTCTTTGATGCGGCACCAATAGTGGATAGCGTTCAAGTTCTCGAGAAATTAAACTCAAAGTATGACCTTTATATCGTATCATCAGCTATGCAATTTCCTTTAAGTCTAATCGAGAAATTGCAATGGTTGCAAAAGCATTTCTCCTTTATTCATTGGAAGAAGATTGTCTTTTGCGGCAGCAAAGAAATAGTACAAGGAGATATCATGATAGATGACCATTTTAAAAACCTTGATTTTTTTGCCGGGAAAACTATACTATTCAGCCAGCCCCATAATATGAATAGCAGCAATGGTAGGCATATCAGGGTAAATAACTGGAAAGAAATAGAGGAAATATTGTAGAGGTTTAACTACACTTTTTTCTGGCGCTTGGCTTGAAAACAAAGTTTGCCAACCCATTTCTGTGGTAGTAACTTAAGCTTACACGAATTTCTAAGGGTAAAAAAAAATGGAATTAAAGAGACCTTCAATTCCATTCCTTTAAATAAAAATGCGGCGATTTTCCTAAATAAATTGGTTAATTATATTCTCGAACAATTCCTGCTTTCCACTAACCAAAGCGGGCTCTCCATGATGTGCCGCAATGTTTCTTAAATCTTCAAAAGACAAATGCCCTTTTTCGAAATTACTTCCATCACCATGGTTGAAGCTATCATATCGTAGAGACCTTAGTCTTCTGTAATCCGAATTTTCTAAAATGTCGTGAGAGATCAGCAATGCCCGAGCAAAGGCATCCATACCGCCAATATGAGCAATAAACAAATCTTCAAGATCTGTAGAATTTCTTCGAGTCTTCGCATCAAAGTTGATACCTCCACCTTGTATACCTCCACCTTCTAATATTACTAACATCGCTTCAGTTAGTTCATACACATTATTAGGAAATTGATCAGTGTCCCATCCATTTTGGTAGTCCCCACGGTTAGCATCAATACTTCCTAGCAAGCCCGCGTCTACTGCTACCTGAAGTTCGTGTGGAAATGTATGTAGCGCCAGCGTAGCATGATTTACTTCTAAGTTCAATTTGAAGTCATTCAACAAATCATATTGTCTTAAGAAGCCAATTACAGTCGCAGCGTCGAAATCATATTGGTGTTTAGAAGGTTCCATTGGTTTAGGCTCAATAAGGAAAGTACCTTTAAAACCAATCTTTCGCCCATAGTCTTTTGCCATGTGTAAGAAACGAGCCATATGCTCCTGTTCCTTCTTCATGTTGGTATTAAGCAAAGACATATACCCTTCGCGTCCACCCCAGAAAACATAGTTCTCACCGCCCAGCTCAACCGTTGCTTCTAAGGCTGCCTTAACTTGGGCAGCAGCATTACATACCACCAAAAAATCTGGGTTTGTAGCTGCACCATTCATATAACGTGGGTTAGAAAAACAATTCGCCGTTCCCCATAAAAGCTTTACCCCAGAGGCTTCCTGCTTCTGTTTCGCGTAACTCACAATTTGTTGTAAGCGGTTTTCTGACTCTTGTACAGAATTTCCCTCCGCAACTAAATCAAAGTCATGAAAGCAATAATAAGGGATACCGATTTTTGTAATAAACTCAAACGCCGCGTCCATTTTATCACGAGCTGCTGCAATTGGGTCGTGGTTTACGTCCCATGGAAATTGCTTGGTGCCAGGGCCGAATGGATCGCCGCCTGTTCCGCCTAGTGTATGCCAATAGGCAACTGCGAATCTAAGATGCTCCTTCATAGTCTTAGCACCTACATATTGATTTTCATTGTAATATTTAAATGCCAAAGGATTTCTCGATTCTTTTCCTTCAAATTTGATTTGGCCGATTCCGGAGAAATATTCTTTGTCTCCAGTGACGACATTTAGTGGCTTGTGATTTTCTGCGTACATA
>DASVUU010000692.1:0-2077 GCA_036386935.1 Cytophagaceae bacterium
GCATCTAACCATTTACTCTTGGTATAGTTAGTATATAAATTTCATACACTTTTAATTTTTAAAAATATGCGTTGGTTAGGAAGATCCAGTGGAAATGTTGAAGACCGAAGAGGAAGCGGGGGCGGCAAAATTGCGATGGGCGGCGGGATAGGTACTATTGTGTTAGTTGTACTGAGCTTGATTATGGGAAAGAATCCCATGGAGTATATAAATATGGGCGATACTGCAACCACCGAGGAAGCAACATCACCAGCCAAAGATAAACAAGCGCAATTTGTATCAGAGGTACTGGCAAGTACTGAAGTGATTTGGCATAAACAATTTACGGAGCAGCTAAGCAGTGAGTATGAAGAACCAAAATTGGTCTTGTTTAGCGGTTCTGACCAATCAGGTTGTGGTTTTGCAACTGCCGCTACAGGTCCCTTTTATTGCCCTGCGGATCGCAAAGTCTATATAGATCTAACGTTTTATGATCAATTACAATCACGTTTTAAGGCACCTGGGGATTTTGCTATGGCCTATGTTGTAGCCCATGAAGTAGGGCATCATATACAGAACATCCTTGGCATCTCCGATCAGGTTCAGCAAGCGAGAGGCCGGCTAAGCGAGAAGGAGGTGAATGCGCTCTCAGTGAAGTTAGAATTACAGGCTGACTTTCTTGCGGGGGTATGGGCACACCACGCAGATAAGGTCGAAAACATCATCGAGGAAGGCGATATAGAAGAAGCTTTGAATGCCGCCAACGCTATTGGAGACGACAAGTTACAACAAGAATCACAGGGGAAAGTAGTGCCAGACGCTTTTACTCACGGGACGTCAGAGCAAAGAATGTATTGGTTTAAAAAAGGTTTCGAGACAGGCGACTTTAAGCAAGGTGATACCTTTAAAGATGAAAATCTATAATGTGAGAGCAAAAATCCTTATTTCTTAAAAAATAGAAAAAGCGCTAACCCCATAAATAATAATGCCCCGGCCCTTTTAAAGTCGACAGGAATTGGTTTGTTTCCAGTTAGCCCAAAATGGTCAATAATAGTACTACAGGTAAGTTGACCAATTATTAATGTGAGAATGGCAGCTGTAATGCCTATTCTAGGCACTGCAAAAACCATAATTAGAATATAAAAGGCTCCTAAGGCACCTCCTATCAAATGCCACTTAGGTCCTTCCAAAGCAAGCGATATGTTGCCTTTTTTCATAAAAAAAAGCAATAAGGATAAGCAGATTGTCCCTACCATGAAAGAAATAAAAGCAGCTTCGATAAGTCCTACCCTTTCGCCCAGTTTACCGTTGGCAGCGGCTTGTATTGATGTGGCCACGCCCGCACTAAGCACCATTAAAATTATAATCCAATTCATATCTTATCGATTTAATTGCAAACCTATAAAATATGCGGATATTAAATCATAAATATAATGGAGGAAATTTAAAGCCCCAGTAACCATAAACAATAACCAGCGTATCCAGTTAACAACAATTGAAGTATATTTTTAAAGCTTTAATCAATCACCCTACTTAATCAAACCAAACTTTTATTACCATGAAAAAATTCTTTTTCCCATTGTACATGGGCGTATTCGCATTATTACTTGTGCTTTCGAGCTGTGGCAAGAAAAAAGAAGATCCGAAGCCAGGTCCTAAGCCTACTCTTTCTTTCACTACAAGCCAAGGCTTAGTTACTGGTGACGTAATAGTGGCGCCTGATGAAGTCATAAAAATTGCCGTTAATATTACAACATCGGGATCTTCTCTTAAAACCCTGAAAGTTGATAGGGACAATAATAAAATACCCGAGTTTAATAACAATATAGATACTAAGACCATTTCCGGAACGAATTATACAGAAATTATAACAATAAATACCCCGTCCACCGAAAGTTCTACGCCTTATAAATATAATTTCACAGCAACTGCGGAAGATGGTCAATCCTCTACCACTACATTACAAGTTACTATTGCAAAACCTTTAGGGCCCAAGGTAAAATTTTCGCCTAACCAGATCTTAGGGGTGCAGACAAATCCTTCGATTGGAAGTTTCTATGAAGTTCAAAAAGCAACGGTTTACAACACAATTGAGGCT
>DASVUU010000693.1:0-10319 GCA_036386935.1 Cytophagaceae bacterium
GAAGATCTTAAAGCAGTGGTTTGGTCGGACGATCATTCATTCAGATAGAAGGTTTAGCTATGAAGAAGTGCAAGAAGTCCTTGAAAGTAAAGAAGGAGATTTCAAAGAAGAGATATTGGTTTTAGATGACCTGGCAAAAAAGTTAAGAACTGAAAGGTTTAAAAAAGGTGCCATTGGCTTCGAGACTGTAGAAGTAAGATTCCAGTTGGATCAAAATGGTGTTCCTCTCGCTGTTGTGCCTAAGATTAGGAAGGATGCGCACAAACTCATTGAAGACTTCATGCTGCTTGCCAATAAAAAGGTAGCTGAATATGTTTTCTTTATGAAAAAAGGACAGGATAAAAACACTTTCGTTTATCGGACCCATGATCACCCCAACACTGAAAAGCTAAATGCGCTTGCATTATTTGCAAAACGCTTTGGACATGACGTACAACTCGAGGAAGAGGATAAGATTGCGGCTTCTCTAAATAAATTGGTAGAGGAAGTAGAGGGCAAACCGGAGCAGAACGTACTTCAAAGCCTCGCGATAAGGACAATGGCCAAGGCTAAGTACACTACGGAACCAGATATACACTTTGGACTGGCATTTCAACATTATACCCACTTTACCTCTCCTATCAGACGATATCCCGACATGATGGTACACGTGCTGCTTGATCACTACCTGAACGGTGGCAAGTCTGAGAATAAGACTTACTATGAAGACAAATGTATTCATGCCTCGGAGATGGAAAAGCTTGCAGCAGATGCAGAGCGTGCATCAATTAAATACAAACAGGTGGAATTTATGTCCAAAATGCTTGGTCAAGAATTTGACGGGATTGTTTCTGGAGTAACCGAGTTTGGTTTGTTTGTAGAAATGGTGGAAACAAAGTGCGAAGGTCTTGTAAGGATGTCCGAACTTGACGACGATTACTATGAATTTGATGCAGAGAATTACAGGATTATCGGAAAGAAGAATAAACGAATGTATACACTTGGCGATACTGTTAAAGTAAAGGTAATTAGAACCGATTTAGAGAAACGAACTATAGACTTAGAACTTATTCCCGAATCTAGGCCTCGGCTTTAAATAATTTTTTTACCTTTATTTAATGCTATTTAATTCAAAAAAAATAATTTCTGATATCAACGCCGAGATCAATTCCTACGATTTCGGCGTTGAACCTTCAAATTTATACGAGCCAATAAAATACATCATGAGCTTGGGTGGCAAAAGACTCCGACCTCTTTTGTCATTAATGTCATATTATCTTTTTAATGAAGATTTTGATAAAGTCATAAAACCAGCCATTGCTATAGAGGTATTCCACAATTTTACTTTGATGCATGACGACATCATGGACAATGCCCCGCTTCGTCGTGGCAAACCGACTGTCCACGAAAAGTGGAACAATAATGTTGCTATCCTTTCGGGGGATGTAATGCTGGTAAAGGCGTACGACCTTCTTTTGGAAGCAGAGGAGAGTAAAATAAAATCTCTTATAAAGGCATTTAATGTATGTGCTGCGGGAGTCTGTGAAGGTCAACAGTTAGATGTAGATTTTGAGCAAATAGAACATATTTCCGAAGCGCAATATATTCAAATGATTACTTTGAAAACGGGGATATTACTAGGCTTTAGCATGGAGCTTGGGGCGATATTAGCTGATGCAAATTCGAAGAGTAAGCAACACCTGAAAGAATTTGGAATTAATATAGGCATAGCCTTCCAATTGAAAGATGACCTATTGGATGTTTTTGGGGACAGTCAAAAATTTGGCAAAAAGGTTGGAGGAGATATCGCGGCAAACAAAAAGACATTTCTGTTGATAAAAGCATTGGAGCTTGCAAACACTGAGGATAAAGAGGCCTTGAAAGCCTTGATGTCTGATAAGGCAGCGCCAGAATTGGAGAAGGTATCTACCATCACCAAGCTTTACGAGAAACTAAATATCCCTGAGCTAACGGGCAATGAGATAAATGAATACTACAAAAAGGCAATAAAGTGCCTAAATGAAGTAGATGCTGATTTGCATAAAAAACATATCATCAAAAGGTTTGTAGATGAATTGATGGTAAGGGAAAACTAAGTAAAGTAACCTCTACTTCTTTCTGCTATACTTTGGCTAATCAAACAAAATAAATTCTAGTGAAAAAAGCGTTAGAAATATTTTTTTTAAGAGCAGATTGGAAAGCTATTTTGCTTTGCATATTGGCAGCCCTTACATTTTGGTTTTTTAATGCAATGAATCATGATTATACAACAAACATTAGTTGTCCAGTAATAATCGACTACAATAAAGAAAAATTAATTCCTGTCACAGACATCCCCACAAAACTGAATTTCAACGCAACAGGTTATGGTTGGAACTTCCTGCGGAATACGCTTAATTTTAACGAGAATCCAATTTTTGTTAGGCCGTCCGATTTGCCACAAAAGAAATTTATGACCGCCAATGAGTTGTTGCCATTGATTTCGCACCAACTTCCCGATTTTAAAATCAATTACATGTTAGATGACACCATCTATCTTAATTTTGATATTAAGAATCAAAAAATCTGTTTTATTACTGTCAACCCAAATTCGATTCAACTTGCGCCCGGGCAAAAAATAGTAAGCCCTATATCCATTTCACCGAAGTTTATAACCTATACAGGGCCGTTTAAAATCTTAAAATCTCTGCCTGATACGCTTGTGATAGACCTTCCTTCAGAAGAGATTAATGGAGCCTACGATGAGGAGGTAACAGTCAACGATCAATCCGAGTCTTTGATTCGTGCCTCTTTAAATACGGTAAGAATAAGCTTTGACACGAGGCAAGCAAGAGAAGAGTCAGTGATTCTTACTCCTGACAAAATCGATTTTCCTGGAGGCAAATATGAAATTATTCCAAGTACGGTCAAACTACAATATTTTGTCAAAGACGAAGACCAAGGCAAGGCGAAGCCAGATGATTTTACAGCTATTGTGAAATATGAGAATGGATCAATTCTTATTCCACAGCTTACAAAGAAGCCTGACTACCTTTTAGATTATAAATTCATTCCCAGCTCTGTTTCTGCGAAAGCTTTAAAAAGCAATGGAAAATAATCAACCGCTTAAAGTTGGAATAACTGGAGGCATTGGTTCCGGCAAAAGCCTGGTCACAAAAATATTTAACTTGTTGGGCATTTCCATATACGACTCTGACAGTAGAGCCAAATGGCTGATGAACAACAGTACCAAGGTGATTGACGCTATCAAACAAAGATTTGGAAGCTCTGCTTATCTGGACGGAAAGCTTAATGTTACCTTTATCTCCAAAGCAATATTCGCGGATCCTAACATGAGGTCCGAGCTAAATGCAATCGTACATCCCCAAGTTGGAAAAGACTTTCAAAACTGGGCCACTGAAAGAAAAAACGAGCCTTACATAATAAAAGAAGCTGCCTTGATGTTTGAGGCTAACGCCCATTTATCATTAGACAAAGTCATCGTTGTGAGTGCTCCAATAGAGCTAAGAATAAAAAGAGTGTTAGAAAGAGATCCCCAAAGAACCAGGGATGCTATCCTAGCAATTATGGATTCTCAAATGGCTGAGAAGGACAAACTGGAAAAGGCTGACTATATTATTTACAATGACGATAGTCAATTAGTTATCCCGCAAGTAATAAGGCTTCACAATATTTTTTCCCAACGATAATATTTGCTCAAATATTGCAAGATCGTATATTTGCAATATATGGCTATTAACAAAAAAGATGAGTTTCAAGGTCAGGAAGTAAAGCTTGCTCAAATTGCCAAGGCCCTCTCCCATCCAGCGCGCATTACCATTGTAAAATTTTTAGCTCAAAATGGCAAGTCGCTATGTGGGGACATTGTAAAAAACCTTCCCTTATCTCAATCTACTATCTCGCAACATTTAAAAGAGCTAAAATCAGTTTCAATCATAAATGGTGTAAACGATGGCCCGCGTGTAGAATATTCGATCAACAATGACCAGCTCAGATTATGTAAAATATTTTTTGATAGGTTTTTTGAACAAACTATAAAAGCGAGCTAATCCTTGAAACGTTTTTACTTTTTCATCCGAAGCTATTTTGGATTCACCACTAAAGAAACAAGAGGTTTTGTCGTACTTCTAGCAATTATGGTGGTCGCTATTTTTTTGCCGTTTCTAACGGATCGCTTTTTGACACCACCGTCCACTTCGGTACAAGAAAAAAAATTATTAGACAGCCTAATCTCAGTTTTAAATACTGCTACAGTAAATCACAATGACTCTAGCGTTAGAATAGTAAACAAACCAAATATTCTTTTTGGGTTCGATCCTAACACTGTCACCAATGGACAACTGCAAGAACTCGGGATTCAACCCAAGGTAGCTGCAAGGATTATAAACTATAGAAACAAAGGCGGGCGATTCAGAAAACGTGCTGATTTCTCTAAGATGTATGGCCTCAGTCCAATTAAGTATCAAGAACTTAAGCCCTATATCCAACTTCCTGATTCTATTATTGCTTTCAAAAAACACCAGACCAAAACCTTCATTCCAAAGACCTATTATTTCGATATAAATACTTGTGATTCTACCGACCTAGACAAATTAAAGGGGATTGGAAGTATTCTGTCAGCCAGAATAATAAAATATAGAAACAGATTGGGCGGTTTTACAACTGCTGGTCAGTACCAAGAGGTATATGGCTTAGACAGCATTGTGCTAGCCGAATTGATCAAGTGCAGTTTCGTAAACAAAGATTTCCAGCCAAAGAAGATATTGATCAATGATGCTACAAAAGAGACCCTAGCAGGCCATCCCTACCTTGGCAAAAGGAATGCGAACCTCATCTTCAACTATAGGCTTCAACATGGACGCTATCGGTCAATAGAAGATCTATCAAAGATCAAAGTTTTAAAAATCGATAACATTGAAGCATTAAAAGACTATTTAGACTTCAATTAACGTTCACTTACTGTCCTAGCGGTTTATAAGTGATAGAATATTGCCCAAAGGTAACTTGCTTTACCACTTCTCTATTAAAGGTATATCGCATCAGAAAAGAGAACCTTCCTTGCATTTTAAAGGTGGCAGGATCGTAGAATGTCGGAGTTAAGAACTCGTTGGGGTCGGTTGTATTATATTTATAGGGCTCGATGTTATTTGAGTAAAAAGCATCTACCAATTGAAAATTATTGTCAGCGCTTTTTAACAGCGTCATATTGAAAATGGAATTATCACCCTTCCCTCTAGCCCTTATTTTTATATACCCTAGCGAATCTACAGCGGTGTAGGAGCTAGAAACCCAAGGCGCACCATCAAAATAAAAACTTACAAAATTGTCCGCCGGAAGATCTACGTCATCCTTCTTCCCACAGCCTAATATTGCGCAAACCGCAAATAGCACAATCAAAATTTTTTCCATATCTAATAAATAAGCCGGTACTGGCCCGGCTAGCTAACGTTAAATAATTAATACGGTTCTAATCCCCATCAAGCAAATTTCCAAGGCCCCCTAAAAGGCTTCCTTCTTCTTTTCGTGGTCCTACGCCATATTGGATGATTCGGCCCGCCAATCTACTTATTGGTAAAGACTGTATCCAAACTTTTCCAGGTCCACGTAGCGTAGCAAAAAACATTCCCTCGCCACCAAACAACGTATTCTTTATACCCCCTACAAATTGAATATCGTAATGAACTTGTTGTGTAAATGCAACAATACATCCCGTATCTATTTTTATAATTTCTCCCGCCTGCAACTGTCTCTCAAACACATATCCACCGGCATGAACGAAAGCTAACCCATCACCTTCCAATTTTTGCATAATAAAACCTTCGCCACCAAACAGCCCAGTACCAAGCTTTCTCTGGAACTCTATTCCAACACTCACCCCCTTGGCAGCGCATAGGAATGCATCTTTTTGGCAAATTATCTTATTCTCCAATAGCGACAAATCCAAGGGAATTATTTTTCCCGGATATGGTGCTGCAAAAGATACTCTTTTCTTACCGTTACCACTGTTGGAGAAAGCTGTCATAAACAGGCTCTCCCCTGTGAGTAACCTTTTTCCAGCTGAGAATAGCTTTCCCATAAGGCCGCCTTGACTTTGTGCTCCATCACCAAAGATTGTCTGCATTTGGATCTCTTGGTCCATCATCATAAAACTTCCAGGCTCGCCTATAACAGTTTCTTGTGGGTCCAATTCGATCTCCACGTACTGCATTTCCTCCCCAAAAATTTTGTAATCGATCTCGTGATTAGTTCTCATTTAAAAGTTTTCTTTAATGTGAAACAAATAGTCTAATAAGGTTATAGAAAGATAATTGGGGCGAATCTCGCGGAAAGCGAGACTGGGCTTTACGTTTGTAGTCCTCGTTCCCGGCCCAAAAGTCGGGCACTGTGGGCTACCACTTCAATCCCTTTCGCTCACAATAAATTCTTCGAACCGATAGGTAAACTTGCTAAACGTGAAAATATTGCAGGATTACAACTCCTGCGGAACTTCTTTTGCATACTCCTCCACTGGAATACAGCTACATATTAGATTTCTATCACCATAGGCATTATCAATCCTACCTACAGAAGGCCAGAACTTGTTGTTCCTAACCCATGGCAAGGGGTAAACTGCCTTTTGCCTAGAATATGGTTTATCCCACCCATCAGACAGAGCAAAAGCCGCTGTATGAGGAGCGTTCTTCAAAGCGTTATTTAATTTATCAGCAACTCCGTTTTCAATTTCTCTTATCTCTTCTCGGATAGCTATCATCGCTTCACAAAAACGATCCATCTCATCTTTAGACTCGCTTTCGGTTGGCTCTATCATCATTGTACCGGGTACTGGGAAAGATACCGTTGGAGCATGGAAGCCATAGTCCATAAGTCTTTTAGCAATATCTTCCACTTCTATTCCGACACTGTGCTTAAAGCTTCTGCAATCGATGATAAATTCATGTGCGCAACGGCCATTCATTCCAGAGTACAGCGCCGGATAGTGATCTTCCAATCTTGCCTTCATATAATTTGCATTAAATATGGCAAGCTCAGTGGCGCGTTTAAGGCCTTCTGCTCCCATCATAGAAATGTATGCGTAGGAAATTACCAAAATACTTGCGGAACCCCACGGTGCCGACGATACCGCATGTATTCCCTTGTCCATCTTAGTCTTTACAACTGCATGTGAGGGTAAGAAGGGAACAAGATGTGAGGCTACTCCGATTGGTCCCATACCAGGTCCTCCCCCACCGTGAGGGATACAAAATGTTTTGTGAAGGTTGAGATGACACACATCCGCGCCAATTGCAGCAGGGCAAGTCAATCCAACTTGGGCATTCATATTCGCTCCATCCATATAAACTTGGCCGCCATGGGAATGAATTATTTCACAGATCTCATTTATCCCTTCTTCAAATACTCCATGAGTAGATGGGTAAGTCACCAAAAGCGCCGAAAGTGTGTCTTTATACAACTCGGCTTTTTGTCTCAAATCTTCTATTTCTATACTTCCTTTCTCATCACACTTCACTATCACCACTTTCATTCCTGCCATTACTGCACTTGCTGGATTCGTGCCGTGGGCTGAGCTAGGTATCAATGCGATATTCCTCTGCAAATGCCCTCTACTTTTGTGGTATTCTCTTATCACCATCAGTCCGGCATATTCACCTTGTGCACCAGAGTTTGGTTGCAACGAAACGGCGGCAAACCCAGTTATGGAACACAGCCAATTTTCAAGATCATTAAAAATCTGCGAATACCCTTCTGTTTGTCCCTTAGGTGCAAATGGATGCAGGTTTCCTATCTCATTCCATGTCACTGGTGCCATCTCTGCCGTAGCGTTCAATTTCATTGTACAAGAACCTAACGGTATCATTGAGTGGGTCAGTGATAAATCTTTGTTCTCTAAAGATTTTAGATATCTCAACATCTCATGTTCGGAATGGTAAGAATTAAATACCGGATGAGTAAGGTAAGCACTTGTTCTTAGTAGGCCCGATGGAAAATTTAGTTCTACTTTTTGTAACAACTCCTGAATCGATTCTTCCTTGATAGCCATGTGTCGCACTTCCGCGAAAATAGCCAAGACAGATTTTATATCCTCTAGAGAAGTGGTCTCATCAACCGTTACAAAAACTTCGGTATTGCTATATCGAAGATTTATAGAATCTCTGTCTGCTAATTGCTTTATTCGAGCTGTGTTTGCGCCCGTCTCGATCTTAAGTGTATCAAAAAAATTCTTATTAAATTGATTATAACCCAAATCGTTCAGGGCAATACTTATTGCCTTTGCTAATCCATGAATTCTTAAGGCTATGTTCTTTAACCCTTCTGGTCCATGATATACGGCATAGCTAGATGCAATCACTGACAGAAGTACTTGCGCGGTGCAAATGTTTGAGGTCGCTTTTTCCCTCTTTATATGCTGCTCTCTAGTCTGCAATGCCATTCTATACGCCCTATTACCATGAGAATCAATCGACACACCGATTACCCGGCCAGGCAAATGTCTTTTGAATTTTTCGCGAGTAGCAAAAAACGCCGCATGAGGACCTCCAAAACCCATCGGCACGCCAAATCTTTGGGAAGACCCGAGCACGATGTCTGCGCCTTTTTCACCTGGAGGGGTGAGCAAAGTAAGGCTATAAAGATCTGCTGCTACGGCGACTAAAATATCCAGTTCATGTATTTTATCTATGAAATGTTTGTAATCATATACGGCTCCATTTGCATCTGGAAATTGAAGCAACACCCCAAAAATATCTTTGTTGGCGAAATCAAAAGTATTTGCATTTCCAATCAATAGTTCAATGCCTAAAGGCTCCGCTCTTGATTTTAAAACGTCAATAGTCTGAGGAAAACATCCATCCGAAACAAAAAACACCTTTGCATCTTTGGCTTTTCCTGACCTCACGTTATAAAGCAAAGTCATTGCCTCCGCTGCAGCTGTGCCTTCATCTAACAAAGAAGCGTTAGCTATCTCCATCCCCGTCAGCTCGACGATCATCGTCTGGAAATTTAACAAGGCTTCTAGTCTACCTTGAGCAATCTCAGCCTGGTAGGGAGTATATGCAGTATACCAACCTGGATTTTCAAGTATATTTCGCAATATCACTCCAGGTGTAATGCAATTATAGTACCCCAGGCCGATGTAGGTTTTGTAAATCTTATTCTTCTCAGCTACAGCTCTAAAATCTTTTAAGAACTGGTACTCGGACTTAGCTTCTGGCAGATCCAACCGGTTGGCAAGCCGGATCTTATCAGGGATGGTTTGATCGATAAGCTGTTCTATTGAATCTGCACCCACAACTTTCAGCATAGACGCAATTTCATCATGAGATGGGCCAATGTGTCTGGACTGGAACTGCTCTTTATTATTCAAATTTATTTTCATGTTCGCTATGTTGCCCTATCAACAAACTTGTGGATCCAATTAATCCCAAATCTGATCTTATTTTTTTAGGAAGGTGTGATGAAATGTTATTTATTCAATGTCAAAAAACTACCTTGCAAAGGTAATTAAAAATGAAACTTCAAGACTAAAGGCATAAAAAATTAGGGTGGTATTTCCATTTAAATTATCAACATTCTACCATTGGTTTAAGAAAAGCTTTTAATCAAACTTCTCCGTTATGAAACAATTTATACACGCCTTCGCTGCATTTTTTTTAATCGGTCTAAACCAGGTCGCGGCCCAGTCCCCATCAGATTCAGCAGCATCACGCTATGCCTCTTCCATCAAGTCAGCGGACCTGTCAGAATATCTGCATGTTCTTGCTTCAGACAGTCTAGCCGGCAGAGAAACAGGGCAGCCTGGACAGAAGAAAGCGGCAAACTACTTAGCTTCCAAGTTCAAAGACTTTGGATTGTTGCCTGTCGTAAAGGAACCGAAAGAAAATACTTACTTCCAGAAGTTTGAATTAATAAGCAAAGCTTGGGAAGAAGTGTATATAAAAGCTGGCGGTAAGAAATTAACTTTTTTAGAAGATTTTTATGCGTATGGAGATATCAGCTTCCCTGAGGAAAGAAAACTCGCACCTGTATTTGCTGGCTATGGAATCGAACATGCCAATTATTCTGATTACAAAAGTATAAATGTCAAGGGCAAAGTTGTGATCATTTTTGCAGGTGAACCTGTAAAAGATAGCATATCAAAATTAACCGGAACCAAAGCATTGTCAGACTGGGCGAACGACTGGAGAAAAAAGTCAGAATATGCAAGAATGAAGGGAGCTGAAACAGTTTTCATGGTCGTTGGAAATACTGACGCAGAGTTTAAAACTAGACTTACTCAACTTAAACATCATATTGCTTCACTTGGCTTGGGTTTTAAAGATAAAGACAGGGCAAGTGCAATATTT